>JAGVCC010000230.1 GCA_020059395.1 Chitinophagales bacterium
CACATTTTTACGTGTAAAAAACTCATGGGGCGATGTGGGGCCTTACCACGGCTACATCAATGTAAGTGAAGGATACTTTGCTATTAATACCATAACACTCATTATACCTAAAGCAGGTATTAGTAAGAAATTGCTGGAGAAGTTGAAGATAAAGTAATACGCTTCTTAATAAATAAAAAACGCCGTAAGAAATTGCGGCGTTTTTTATTTTGATAACAGGCAGTAGCAGCGCTGTTCAGCATCGTTGTGTCACTCACTTATACTAATGGTCTTTATTCAGCTTTTATCTAAGCAAAGATGGTAACTTACAAATAATGACTATTTTTTGTTTTCATCCGCAAAAACCTCGTAAGGCCTGAATTGAAAATTATGGGCTGTTAAGTATCCTTCTATTAAGGAAATACCATCATCATAAGGAATGTCAGCTGGAATTTTTGTGTGTAATGCCTCGTTTCGCAACTTAGTTATTTTCTTTTTTATTTCTTCATCCCATACAATACTATCCATCCGATTCATAATTTCATTAAAGTCAACATATTTTTGTGCCCCAGATAATAAACTGGCGCATTCGTTATTAAGCACACACTCCTCAAGTTCAAAAATTCGTTGAATAAACCTGAGAGACTGGTAGTAATTATCCTTAAAAGCCTTTTTAACTGAGTCTATTGTGTCATCAGTATTCAGGTTTTTTGAAACGATGGTTTCTATTTCGCTTATTTTATAATCGTACATTAACTGCCTTAACTGCGATTGCCCTATTTTTATTTTTCTGCCTGCTATTTCCCACTCAAATTCATGATTGTTAATGGTAGCCGCAGTTACAGTTTCATAATTAATTTTTGATGTGCTGGTAATTTTTCCAGAAGCAAATAATTTTTTGTGATACTCAAGACAAATAACCCATACCAAAGTATCAGTTGATTTTTGATACAAAATCTCTTTAAGTAATGTGCCTATTTGCGAATAGCCAGCTTCAGCAGCTTTTTTCTTTAAAAAAGTATCATTTCCGTCTGTTGTATAAAAATCAGGCATTAAGGCTCCTGCTCTGGCATCTTCTCTTATTAGCTTTGCGTAAGAAAAATTTTTTTTTCCTGCACTGTCAACATTTGGCTCGTGGTTTTCTGCATTTATAAAAACATATTTTGGCAATTGCACAGGCGAAGATGTAAAAAATTCTTTCAATTGGTCAGCCCTGCCAACATCTTTCATTCTTGATTTATCAATAAAAGGATTTGGTACTTTAAATTTTCT
The DNA here is from genome assembly GCA_020059395.1 of Chitinophagales bacterium. Lineage (GTDB taxonomy): Bacteria > Bacteroidota > Bacteroidia > Chitinophagales > Chitinophagaceae > Ferruginibacter. Next base: position 1,252 of record JAGVCC010000230.1, read on the forward strand.
TGCCAGCAAATGCCAATTATCTATGCTCATTTTACTCCATGAACTTAATGGAATAGCTGATAATTCTGAGGCGGTCTTTTGAGTATTGTCCCATTCAGGGGGATGCATTTCTTTGGTTACAATATCACTTAAATACAACAGCCATTCCTTCATAAAGGGGGCAACTGCAAGTACAATATCATCAATATTTTTATAAGGCCTTTCTGTAAGTATATTGCAAAGGCTGTCTGGCAGCTTCTCTTTTACCCCTGCTAAAAGCCTGCGTCGTATTTCTCCATTGCTGCTGCTGGGCACATAATGAAAACGGCTCAGATTGGCCACTTCGCTATAAAAGCCAACTTCTTTTTTTGCCTGGCTCAATTTACTTTCAACAGGCAGCAAATAATTATACCATTTAAAAAGCAATTCGTTTTTGTCATTATTACGCATTTTAGCCAACTCTTCAACCGTAAGTGAGCCTATGTATGAAATGGCAGAAGCTATTTTATTCTTTATGTCAGTTTTATACTTTCCTTCTTTTTCTCCATCCGGTTGTTTTTTTATCCAGTCTTTTAGTTTGGTATGCAAAAATTCCGGGCGGATGTTTTGATATTGCTGCAAATTGACTGATTCATTTTTTGCAAGCTTTTCAATGATTATCCTGTATTGTTTTACATATGCCTCCATCCGCTGTAAAATTTTTTCCGGTGCTTCATGCTCAATAAGCAAAGCCCCCATCCAGTAAAGCATAGACTGTTCATTTACACAGCACAAAATTTTCTTTCCATCTATAAAAAGTTTAAAATAGAAAGTATTGTTCTTGCTGTACACCCTTTCACCCAAAAACTCCCGGCTGCTGTAAACAGGTTTCTTTTTTATTACGGTAAAATGTTTGGCGTATTTTTTATATCCGGTATCAATATCTTTTTGCTTTTCAACCGCCTCTTCTGTAAAATCTCTCATACGCCAGAATATTTTATTCCGGAGTTTTAATTCACTTTCAAAATCCAGCAGGTATTGAATGGCAAAATGCGTAAATGAATTTTTTAACCGCAGTGGAGGTAGCGCATCAGCTTCTTCTTTCTCAAGTTCATTCCGCCTTCGCCATGTTTCAATTTCGGGTGCAAAGCACATTAAAGCAGGTTTCTTTTTTAAATATTCTGCAGCCTCATTAAACTTGTTAAAAAGGTTCATTTGCTGTTTTACGGCTTTATCATCCGGGCCTGCTTCTTTTTCTGCCGCTTTGTATAAAACTGCCAGTAGCGAACTTCCGTCTCGTTTACTATAAAAACTAAACAGCTGCCGTTTAAGTTTCCATTCTGCACCTTCGGTTTTTTTAAATCCTTTTACAGCACTCAGGCATTGTTCCATTTCACTTTTGGTAATAAAAAACTGTAAAAAGAAAAGCCTGCCTTCCTGTGTTATTTTATATTCACTATCAAACAGTGTAAAACTCTTTTTCAGTTCCATTTTAAAATACCTGCGCAAGTCTTCATCAGTACCAATTTTTGTTTCCGCCGCATTTGTCAGTCTTTCTTCAAAAAACTCTCCCAGTTCATTTAAACAGTTTTGTCCATTGTTATTAATTTTAAAATACAATTCGCTGTTGTTATGGCAGTAATGAGAATGCCAGTTACGCAGCGCAAACAGTTTTTCTGCAAACAAAATTAAAAAATACCGCTCCTGGTTATTAATGGCAATAACTTCAGTTCTGTCGCTGCTGGCAGTGTTAAACAAAAAAACTTTAAGGTATGCAAATACACCAGCGGGTATAATATTTTCTGCTGTACCTGTTTTACCTTCTTCATACAGTTTGCGGCATTCGGCAAATTGCTTTTTCCAATAGGTTTCGGTGCGACTGCTGCCTGCGTAATAGTTTAAAAATAAAATAAGCCTGTCAACCGCAAGGTTATAATACAAAGCAAGCTCTTTCAGCTTTACAACATGGTTACTTTTGGGCAGGCTGGTTTTGCGCCGGTTGCTGTTATAGGGTTGCATAAAACTGGTTTATTTGTTGTTTGGCTTATCGCTTATATGGTAAGTATAAAACTGCCACCATATTGTATACAAAAAAATGTGCCGCCGCTGGCGGGCTATTAAGTTACAGTATATGCAAAGCACCAATAAAACTATAAGGGTAATAATATAGTATGCTAATAATGGCGGCTTATTTATTTGACCAAAGTGAATGGCAAAAAGTACTATAGCAAAAACAAACCCCACTAAAAAAGCTACATAAAGGTTGCTGAACATGATAAATTGCACCTGCAGGTTGCGGCTTGTTTGCAGCAGACCTTTATGCTCCAGCAGGCGAAAGTTTATTTCAAAGAAACGGTCAGTGTTTTTAGCATCAATGTCACCGTTATCATCAATAAAATTAAAAGCATACAAATCTCCACATAGTTTATTAAGTGCTGCAAAAGGCAACTGCCCTTTTTTAAAAAGCTGAGTGCTGCTTATTTGTTTTTTTATGGCATGTGGCCCCAGCCACCTGTGTTTATCTGCTGCATAATGCAGTATATGCCCCAGTATATAACCGCTAAATGCCACCACTGCCACCAGCAGCCCTCCGCCTATGCCATTAAACACTGGCAATGCCACCGGCCATTGCTGCCCGGCCAGTTGCATACACATATACACCACCACCTGCAATACCACGCCGGGTATTAAGAAACTAAAAAAATCGAACAGCGAAATGGCGTTGAGTTTATCCATTAAAAAAGGCTTTACTATGAAAGTAACAACAATTACTGATACAAAAAAATACAGGCCTGCATTGCAGGCCTGTAAAGTGTGTAAGGCTTTCAAACGAAACCTAATTACACCAATTATGAGACAAAAGATCGGAATGAAGTCCGGTGTGTAAGGCTTTCAAACGAAACCTACTAACACCTATTAGAGCTACAATAAGAAACGATAGTGAGGTGTGTAAGACTTTCAAACGAAACCTAATTACACCTGTGGGATAAAGGAAAGGATTTAATTGTGTTGTGTGTAAGGCTTTCAAACGAAACCTAATTACACCTAAAACCCATATGTATCCTCTCTGAAGAAGGGTGTGTAAGGCTTTCAAACGAAACCTAATTACACCACTCAGAACTTGGTTCAGAACTTGATTCAGGGTGTGTAAGGCTTTCAAACGAAACCTAATTACACCCTCTTGCGGAGCGTTTAAAAAGATTTGGAAGGTGTGTACGGCTTTCAAACGAAACCTAATTACACCAGGATTGATTATTTCGACATAGATGAATTTGGTGTTTACGGCTTTCAAACGAAACCTAATTACACCTGAACTTCTCCTTGTAACAAGTCTTCCGAAGGTGTGTAAGGCTTTCAAACGAAACCTAATTACACCCCACTTCAAGCGAAAGTCTTACAGATTTTTGGTGTGTAAGGCTTTCAAACGAAACCTAATTACACCATGTTTATTCAAAGTTACTGATTCAGCTTTTGTTATATCAATTAAGCATGTAAAAAATGGCTTTATAAACAAAAATCCCTCTCCCGTTTTCCGTATATTTGCCGCCTGAAAAAAGCCCAATAGCAGTACAAAATTTGAACGGAGCCCTTCCTTTGTCAGGATAAACTCTGCCACAGCCGCCTCATCAAGGCACTGCCGCCGGCTCAACAAAAAACTTATAATTCTTCATTCATAACTCATAATTAAAATGTATCGTTCTCATACCTGCGGACAATTAAGGCTTACAGATAAAAACACCACCGTTACCCTTGCCGGGTGGGTGCAAACCGTTCGCAAATTTGGCAGCATTACTTTTGTTGATCTGCGTGACCGCTATGGCATTACGCAGTTACTGTTTAACGAAAGCCTGAATGCATTGCTGGAAGCTAATCCGCTGGGCCGTGAGTTTGTATTACAGGCTACCGGAACGGTGAATGAGCGCAGCAGCAAAAACGCCAACATACCCACTGGTGACATTGAAATTGTGGTTACAAAATTTAAAATTTTAAACAAAAGCGCTGTACCGCCATTTAAAATTGAAGATGATACCGATGGCGGCGACGACCTGCGCATGAAATACCGCTATTTAGATTTACGCCGCAACGCCGTAAAGAAAAATTTAGAACTGCGTTATGCCGTGGGCCGCAGCACCAGAAATTATTTGCACGAAAATAATTTCATGGATATTGAAACACCTTTTTTAATTAAGAGTACGCCGGAAGGTGCCAGAGATTTTGTGGTGCCCAGCCGCATGAACCCCGGCCAGTTTTATGCGCTGCCGCAAAGCCCTCAAACATTTAAACAGTTATTAATGGTAAGTGGTTACGACCGTTACTATCAAATTGTAAAATGTTTTAGAGATGAAGATTTACGTGCCGACCGCCAGCCGGAGTTTACACAAATAGACTGCGAAATGTGTTTTGTAGAGCAGGAAGACATCATCAATATGTTTGAAGGTTTGGTAAAACGCATTTTTAAAGACGTAAAAAATATTGACTACACCGAAGCTGTGCAGCGCATGACATGGGAAGAAGCGATGTGGATGTATGGTAATGATAAACCGGACATTCGCTTTGACATGAAGTTGTGCAACCTGAAATTTCCATCGCACACTTTTGTTGGAAAACAGGCGGCCTCCCCAAACCCCTCCGAAGGAGGGGCTTCCGAAGGGCATTTATTGGGAAGCTCTTTTCCGGTGTTTAATGATGCAGAAACCGTAATTGCTGTTGCCATACCGGGTTGTGCAGAGTACACCCGTAAACAAACCGATGAATTAACGGAGTGGGTAAAACGTCCGCAAATTGGTATGAAGGGTTTGGTGTTTATTAAATACAATGCAGATGGTACGTATAAAAGCAGCGTAGATAAATTTTACAGCGAGGATAAATTAAAAGCCATTGCCGATGCGGCTAATGCAAAACCCGGCGACCTGGTTTTAATTTTAGCAGGCACAGAAGAAAGAACAAGAAAAGCCACCAGCGATTTGCGTATGTATATGGCCGATAAACTGGGCATGCGTAAAAAAGATGAATTTATATTATTGTGGGTGACAGATTTTCCTTTGTTTGAATTTGCACTGGAAGACCAGGATGGCGGCGGCGCAGGCCGCTGGGTGGCAAGGCATCATCCGTTTACTAGCCCACGCCCAAGTGATGTGGATACGATGATTAACAACAGCCCTAAAGTAGAAAACTTAGATAAGTATTTAGAACACCCTTACGCCAACATTAAAGCCAATGCGTACGACATGGTGTTGAATGGTAATGAAATTGGTGGTGGCAGCATCCGTATTTTTCAAAGGGAGTTACAGGAAAAAATGTTTGCTGCTTTAGGTATGGATGCAGAAGAGCAGCAGCATAAATTTGGTTTCCTGCTGGGTGCTTTTGAATATGGTGCACCGCCGCATGGTGGTTTGGCTTTTGGGTTTGACCGCTTGTGTGCTATTTTAGGCGGCAGCGAAAGCATCCGTGATTTTATTGCTTTTCCTAAAAACAATGCAGGCCGAGATGTAATGCTGGATGCCCCAAGTGAAATTGCAGAGAAACAGTTTGAGGAGTTGAGTCTCGACCACTCTATAAAATGGAAAATTTCTAAAATCTTATTTGAAGCGAAATATAGATACTCTCTAGGTATGCGTACTGTTAGCGGAATGCTTGAAGAAATTCAATCTACACGTGAGATTATAGATGAAGCGCTGAGTGAACTGATAAAAGAAAAATTAGTAAAAAAATTTACCGATGACAAAGGAAAATCTTTTTATAAATTTATTGATAATAATGATGATGTAGTAATTGATTCTTAGGAAATATTTTAAATTTCGTAGAAATGTCTCCTCTCCCCCCACTCGCCGAACGCCTTCGCCCCAACACACTCGATGATTTGGTGGGTCAGCAGCACCTTACCGGCAAAGGCAGCATTTTACGCAAAGCAA
>JAGVCC010000277.1 GCA_020059395.1 Chitinophagales bacterium
ATAAACTACTTCTTTATAACTTTTGGTACTTTAAAAAAATGTTCATCATACACTGGTGCATTTTTAAGTCCTTCTGCGGTTGGTATACTGCCCTGTACATCATCTTCCCTAAGCACATTTACCTGCTCACTCATATGCAGTAAAGGCTCCACGCCGGTGGTATCCACTTCGTTTAGTTTTTCTACAAACTGTATCATACGCTGCAGGTCGTTTTTTATACCTTCTTTTTCAGCATCGTTAAACTGCAGCCTTGCTAAATTAGCCAGTTTATCTACCAGTGCGTCATTTACTTCCATGCAACAAATATACTTGGTTTATGCTTTATGGCAGGCCCTTTTCTGTAAGCGGCAACGGGGTAAACTTCTTATCTTCGCCGCCACACTTTTAAAAGCAGTTTTAGCAACGTGTTATGGAAAAAAAGAAAGAAATAGTAATGAGCGGTATCAGGCCCACAGGTTTTTTACATTTGGGTAATTATTTTGGTGCCATCCGCAATTATGTAAAAATGCAGGAACAGTTTGAGTGCTATTTTATGGTAGCCGATTTGCATTCTCTTACCACACATCCTGATACAAAAGAACTGAAGACGAATGTAGAAAGGGTACTGGCAGAAAATATAGCCTGCGGTTTAAACCCTGAAAAAGCAGCACTGTACTGCCAAAGCCATGTATATGAAACCAGCGAGCTGTATTTGTATTTAAACATGCTTGCCTATAAAGGCGAGCTGGAAAAAACAGTAACATTTAAAGATAAAGTACGGCAGCATCCAGAAAATGTAAATGCAGGTTTGTTAACTTACCCTGTATTACAAACTGCGGACATCATTATACACAAGGCTAAGTATGTGCCTGTAGGCAAAGACCAGGAGCAGCATTTAGAAATGGCCCGCAATTTTGCTAACCGCTTTAACCACCGTTATGGCGAAATTTTTCATGAGCCTGTTGCATACAACGATAATAATGCAGCACTGGTAAAAGTACCCAGTTTAGATGGTGCCGGCAAAATGAGTAAAAGTGAAAACGGTATGAGTACCCTGTTTTTATCAGATGAAGATGAGATGATTCGCAAAAAAGTAATGAAAGCGAAAACAGACAGTGGCCCCACCCAACCCAATACGCCCAAGCCGGACTATATTGATAATATTTTTGGGTTGATGCAGTTGGTAAGTGCTCCGGAAGTAATAGCAAAATTTGAAGCTGATTATAATAACTGTAATATCCGTTATGGCGATTTAAAAAAGCAGCTGGCAGAAGATATGGTGAATTTTATAAGCCCCATTAGGGAAAAAATAAACAGCATTTTGCCTGATAAAAAATATTTGAAAGAAGTGATGGAAATGGGTGCAGAAAAAGCCAATAAAAGTGCGAATGCCACTATGAAACTGGTAAGGGAAGCAATAGGATTAAAGTATTATTAAAGATTTGATTTTTTAAAACGAATATTCATTATTTTGTGCAAACGTCAGTGATGGGCTGACGTTTTTCATGGGTAGATAAAAGTAAGTACAAATGGCAAAAACAAAAAAACCAAAGCATATTGCTGTGGCCGGAAATATTGGGGCCGGTAAAACTACATTGACAGAAATGCTGAGCAAGCATTACAAATGGATACCGCAGTTTGAAGATGTGGACCACAATCCTTATTTAAATGATTTTTATGAGGATATGCCCCGCTGGAGTTTTAACCTGCAGATATACTTTTTAAACAGCCGTTTAAATCAATTGCTGGAAATACACCGTGGCACTGAAACTGTAATACAGGACAGAACCATTTATGAAGATGCCAACATATTTGCACCTAATCTGCATGATATGGGCCTGATGGGTAAAAGAGATTTTGATAACTATTATAAGTTTTTTGAAACGCTTAAAAGCATGGTACAACCCCCCGATTTGCTTATTTACTTAAAGGCATCCGTACCAACATTGGTGGCACAAATACAAAAGCGGGGCAGGGAATATGAAGAAAATATACGCTTAGATTATTTAAAAAAACTGAATGAGTTTTACAATAACTGGATTGATAATTACAAAGAAGGCCCGTTGTTAATTATTGATGCTGATAAAAATAAATTTGCAGAAAACGAAGAACATCTGGGGCAGATTATAACGAATATTGACAGTAAATTATTTGGACTGTTTTAACCGCAACATTTATTAAAACCTAGGGCAACGCACTGCATCATCGCTGTGGTTGTACTTATCAAGTGATTTTTGATAGCTTATAGAAATTTCGTAGCCACCACGGCCACGGCTTGCAGACTTTAGCTGAGAGATATTAGCATCGTAACTTACTGCAACCGAAAAGGGCTTAAAATCCAGTTTTGCAACAGGTATCACCGCATCTTTCCACCGCAGTAATACTCCTCCATGTAAAATATATCTTGGGTCTTCTATATCGTCCAGCCGCCATGAATATAAAGCGCCACCCATCGTTTCTGTATAAGTTCCTTGTTTAGAATAATCGCCATAAAGAGTAAAAAACGAATACTCGTTTACTGACATACGCAGCCCCACAGAGCCAACCCATTTAGGCACCATCTCATAATTGGGATTACCATAAAAACTTACTTTGGTAGCCTTATTAAAATGATGATATGCGGCGCCTAAATAAATATTATTATCCGGATTTTCTCCAATTTGTGAGTTATAGCTCAATCCAACGCTTGCGTCTAAATAGGAGTAGGAATTGCGGGGAAAACTTTCTCCATCAGAAAGCCCCGGATTGAACCCTGTGCCATCATACTGGCTGTTGGTGGTTACCTTACTGCGGTCAATACGGCGCTGCACCCACCCACCCATAAAACCAAGAGATAAATACCTGTTTTTGTCGCCGCTTAAGGATTTGTGATAATTTAATGCAGGCAAAATATGTGTTGATTGTAAAGCAATAGTACCAGCCCTGTCGTATAAAACCTGGCCTCCTATTGTTAAAAAATCATCTCCACGGCCAACGGGCTTTTTATACTCAATATTTAAACTGCCGGTTTTGTATGCCTGGGTTACACTGTTCCACTGGTCTCTGTAAACAGATTGCACCCTTACATCACCGCTAAAAATACCGGCTAAGGCAGGATTGCGCAGAAGTGGTGTTTCAAAAAATTGAGAAAAATGAATATCTTGGGCATTGAGAGACGCCGCAAAAAAGCTTAATAGTAAGATAGTCAGGCCTTTCTTCATGTTTTCTCAGGGTTTTGCAGCAAAGGCTGCAGTGGTAAAACGAATATTTTTCATAAATATTATTATTGAATAAGGGTGATATTGCCTTTATAAGTCAAAATTTCGTTGTTGTCACAAATCAGTTCAATTATGTATGTGTATACATCATTGCCCAGCAGTTTTCCGTTGTAGCTTCCATTCCAGCCACTTGCAGGGTCATTAGGTAAAAGGTTGATTTTTTGAAAAACCATTTCCCCCCAGCGGTTAAATATGCGTATGCCTTGTATTTTAAACAGCCCTTTTCCTCTTGGATAAAATACATCATTTACTCCATCGTTATTTGGGGAGAAGGTGTTTGGTATAAAAACATTTTGTTCGTTGCAAAGAACAATTACTGTTATAATGTCGCTGTTAACACATCCATTGGCATCCGTTACTCTAATGGTGTAAGCAGAGGTGTTTTTGGGAGATGCAACTGTACTATAGCAATTGGTACAACTTAAACCAGTGGGTGGTGTCCATAAATAATCAACCACAGGGTCGCCGGTGGGGGTAATGGTTACTGATGTGCCAACTATAATAGTTTTATTAGGTCCAGCTTCTATTGCTGGTCTGGGCCAAACTGTAACTGTTCTGTCAACAGTATCGGCACAGCCGCTTGTATTGGTAACAATAAGCCTGAGGGGGTAACTACCCGCTGTATCGTAAGATTGAGCGACTGGGTTTTGCACATTGGAAGTTTTATTGTTTCCAAAATTCCAGCGCCATGTTAAAGCAGCAGTATCGGGGGCTAACAGTATGCCGTTAACAAAGAGTTTATTGTAAACACAAAAAGAGAAATTGCCTGTTATATCTGCAGATGGATTTGAAACGACTCTTATATAGTTCGTTTTTATTGCAGTATCGGTACAGCCGTTAACAGTAGTCACAATTAATCTTACGGTATATAAACCTGGGGCGGTATAAAAATGAGATGGATTTTGTTGTGTGGAGGTATTACCATCTCCAAAATCCCAATTAAAACCTGCAATGGCGGCGTTGCTTATAGTAGAGTCTGTAAAATTCACAAAGGCAGTATTGCAATGCAGCGAATCATCTGCGGCAAAATTTACTAGGCTTTTTGTTACTGTAATGGTATCTATGCCCTCTACAGGAATTTTACAACCGGTTTGGTCTTCTAAAATTACTTTCGGTAAAAAACTGCCTGGCAGTAAGTAGTTATAAACAATAATAGAATCGGCGGTGGCTAATGTGGTGCCATCGTTAAAGTCCCACAAGTATGTAACCGGCCCTTGGGTTGATATATGAAAAGTAACTGGTAAAGGAGAGCAGCCACTTAGCGGAGTATATGTTAATGTTGCCGTGGACGGATATACGGTAATGTATTTTAAAGATGAATCTATACAGCCACCAGGCCCGGTTGTAATTAATTTTGCTGTGTAAATTCCGGGCTGAGAATAATAGTGGGTGGGATTACTTAATGTGCTTGTGGCGCCGTCACCAAAATTCCATATCACGGACGTTGTATTTACAGACGTATTTGTAAAATTTACTTCAAAAGGTACACATGAGCTTACGGAGTCTGAAACTGTAAAAGAAGCCCTGCTGGTACGCACTTTAATATATGCAGGTTTTGATAATACATTGACACAGCCATTTGCATCGGTTATGGTTAATGTTATTGTATAATCACCGTCTACGGCATAAGTTTTAACAGGATTAAGAGTAATCGAATTGGTGCCGTCACCCAAATCCCAATAGTAGTTAAGCCCAATACCTGTTGCAGTTCCAAAAAGCCTTACAACACTTCCGGTACAGGCAAGACTGTCTATCGTATAAAATCCTGCCTTGGGGGCAGTAATGTAAACAGAGGGGCCAGTATTTGTGTTGTTAGAACATCCATAAGCGTCTGTTACGGTTAATGTAGGGTAGAAGGTACCTGAAGTGTCATAAATATGTGCAAATGGTGGAGCCGTATAAGTTTGGGTAATTCCATCACCATAATTCCATGACCAATTTGTAATTGGATGAACTCCATCTGTTATGGAATTGTCAGTAAAATTTACCGTTTGTGGTCTGCAACCTGTTGCAGGAGTTAAAGAAAATGATGCTCTGGGGCCCCATGCACGTATAAAGTTATTTTTTACAATTGTAGAAATACATCCATTAACATCAGTAATAGTTAATGTAACAGTGTATAAACCTGGTATTAAATACCTGTAAGCAACTACAGGACCTGCCAAACCAGAATATCCTGCTCCAAAATCCCAAAAATAAGTTGAAATATTAGCGGGGTTAATTCCGGTAACACTAAATATCGCTTCGTCACCGGCGCAAATGGTGTCGTTTGCTACGGTAAAATCTGGTTGCTCAGAAAAAATAGTTACAGGTTTAACAATGGTATTACTGCAACTGCCATTTGTTACAGTTAAAGAAACATTATAAATACCAAAGGATGTGTATGTATGTACAGGATTTTGTAAAACTGAAGTAAATCCATCTCCAAAATCCCAAAACCAGCTTTGTGGTAAAACCGACTGGTCTAAAAAATTTATTTGGAGTTTATTGCCGCAGTTAACAGTATTAGTAAATCTTGCTACAGGCGGTAAAATATTTATATAATTTGTTTTTACAGCAGTATCTGCACAGCCGTTGTTCCATGCAATAAGGCGCACTGTAAAAAGCCCGGTAGTATCTTGATAAGTGTGTGAAGGATTTTGTTGGGTTGATGTTGGAGCACCATCACCGAAATCCCACAGCCATCTGTCTGACGGGTTTGTTAAGTTGGTAAATTGTATTGGCTGACCAGCGCATTGTGCTAAAGGCAGCGCACTAAAATCAGCTATTGATTTATTTCCAACTTGTACCGCCGCTGTTCTTATAGAAGAATCAATACATCCATCGTTTGTAGTTATAAAAAGTTTTACTGTATAGGTACCCTGTACGGTATAAGTATGTGAGGCGTTTACAAGAGTAGATGTAAAACCATCGCCAAAATCCCATAAATAGCTGGCAATTCCATCCGGACTTGTAACATTTGGGCTAACTGAACTGAGAAAAGGCACACAACCTTCCTGTGGTAAATTATTTATTCCGGTAACTGGTGCCAGCACTCGTATAAACTGCGTTTTAATCACACTATCGCTGCAACCGTTTGTGCTTGTAGCTATTAATTTAACCGTGTAAGTACCTAAAGCTGTATAAGTATGCGAAGGATTTTGCTGCGTAGAGGTGCCACCGTCACCAAAATCCCAAAACCATGCAGTAGTTCCGGCAGAAACATTGTTAAAATTTACTGTAAAAGGAACTTTGCAATCTGTTACATCTGGTGCTGTAAAATCTGTTACAGGTAACGGTAGTACAATAATTTGCCTGATTACGGAATCGAAACAAGTGCCATAGTCATTACGCAGTTTTACTTGGTACGTTCCTGGAGCACTGTAGGTTTTTACAGGATTTAGTTGGGTTGAAAAAGTGCCATCACCAAAATCCCAAAAAGTATTTACTGATGCCGGAACGGAGTTATTGATGATATTTACAGGAATGCCCTGACAAACTGAGGCAGGGAGTGTAAAATCGGTATTAACATTCTTTATTGTTATAAGTGATTGTTTTATCAATGTATCTACACAGCCAAGACTACTTTGCACAATTAGACTAACAGAAAAAATACCGCCTGTAGTATATGTATGATTGGGATTAGCAATAAAAGCAGTACCACCATCGCCAAAAGCCCATTCATAACTAAGCACACCAGGGCCAGTAGAAGTGCTGTTAAAATTTATTGTTTCCGGAGGTTTGCATTGGGCTGGAGTGCTGTTTGTAAAAGCAACACTAACACCAGTTGAAACCTGTATGTAATTTGGTTTGCTTACAACTCTGGAGCAGCCCCCAGCATTTGTTACTTTTAATGTAACCGCATAAACCCCGGCTGTTGTATAGATGTGAAAAGGATTTTGTGCTGTAGATATTGTGCCATCTCCAAAGTCCCACTCCCAAGCTGTTATTGCTGCAGAGCCTCCTGTTGATAAATCGCTGAAATTTACCCTTAAAGGAAAACATCCAGAGGTAACCGGAGCAGTAAAATCAGCCACAGGCTTGTCATCAACTTTTATATACTGCGTTTTAGTAAGTGTATTACTTCCTGCCGCATTGGTAACTTTTAAACTTACTGTATATACACCGGCGTTAAAATATGTGGTAGTGGGGTTTTGCTGCGTACTGGTGGTGCCATTACCAAGGTCCCACTCCCATGCTGTAGGTGTGCCACTGCTTTGATCGGTAAAGCTTACCACTAATGGCGTACAGCCGCTTAAGGGAGTAGCTGTAAATGCAGCCCCCGGCTGGGCTTTAACTATAAAGCTGCTGCAAAGGGCTGTTATAAAAAATAATAGTCGCAATTTGGTATCAGAATAAAGCAGTTTCATTGAATATTTTAAAATGCAGTGCTTATACTTACCAAAAACTGTTCCGTTTTAATGGTAAACATAACTTGTGTTTACAAATATGATGCTTTAAACTGTCAAAACGTTTTCTCCATATTTTTTTAACTAGTAGAAAATACAAAACCCTCCAAAAAGAGGGTTTTGTATAATTTATCTGAGTAAAATATTAAACGCTTAACAATTGGCGCCCTTGCAAGGTTTCTTACCTTTTAGTGCTTTTGAAGGTTTAGCGGCGGGTTTAGCATTTATTGCTGCAACTGGTGCCACGGTGGGTTGTGGAGTTTTAACAACTGGTGCCGGGCTTTCATTCTGCCATTTGGCATAAGCATCAGCATCCAGCACATCTCCGGTAATAATTATATTTTTAACTTCATCAACTCCGGCAAATTTAACCGTCATAGTTTTTGTAAAATGGCTGGCCGCTGCTGCATTATAAGTAGCGGTAATGGTGCCGGTTTTTCCGGGTGCAATGGGTGATTTTGTGTAGTCACCAATTGTACAGCCGCAGGTTGGGTTAGCTTGTTCAATTATCAGCGGCTCTTTACTCACATTAGTTACTGTAAAAGTAGCGGTAACCGGTACACCTTGTTTTACTTTACCAAGGTCAATAGTTTCTGTTGCAAATTTGGCAACATCGGCCACAGCTTTAGTCTGTGCAAAAATTGCCACGGAAAGAATTAATGCAGTAAATGATAATAACAGCTTTTTCATTTATAAATGGTTTTTGTTTTTTAATTTTTTAAATCACCCAAACTTTTATTTTCAGGTGCTGAAGCTGCAGGCGTTTTCCAAACCTCTCCTTTAATAAACAGCACTTTTGTTTGAGTACCGTTATAGGTAATGGTAACAGGTTTATTAAACTGTCCTTCTGCGGCAGCATTAAACCCAACTGTAATTTTTGTGGTGGCGCCAGGTGCCAGCGATTTATCTTTTTCCCATTCTGGTGTTGTGCAACCACAACCAGCCTGAACATTTGTAATTTTTAAAGAATCTTTACCACTGTTTACAATTTCAAAAACATGTGTAACTGGCTTGCCCTGTGGAATTTTGCCAAAATTAAATTCCGCTTCTTTTAAAACAAGCGTTTCTGGCAACTGTGCAGCTGCGGCTTGAGGGCCTGCAACTGGTGCCGGTGTCGCATGCGAAGCATGGTCGTGCTGCTGAGCACTTGCCGTAGCGGTAACTAATAAAAAAGCACAGTATGTAACAATTTTTTTCATAATTGCATTTTTGATTTACATGTCAAAGATAATAAAACGAACTGGATGGCTTTAAATTGTTAACCTGTTTACAGATTATTAACAAAGCCCGCCATAAATCTATATTTTTGCCCCATAACTGCCAGCTTATGAATGCTACAACAACCCACGAAATTTCGGCTGATGAAAAATTGAGTTTTGAAAATTTCAAAAACGAAGTTTTAAACGATTACAGAATAGCCTGCATCAGTCGTGAAGTAAGCCTTTTAGGACGAAAAGAAGTACTTACGGGCAAGGCCAAATTTGGCATTTTTGGTGATGGGAAAGAAGTGGCCCAGGTGGCTGCTGCCAAATTTTTTAAACCCGGCGACTTTAGGGCTGGTTATTATCGTGACCAGACTTTTATGCTAGCCGCCGGGATTACCAATGTGGAGCAATATTTTGCGCAATTATATTCTGACCCTGATGTGAGTAACGATCCATTTAGCGCAGGCCGCCAAATGAATGCGCACTTTGTTACTAAAAATACTAATGAAGAGGGTGAGTGGCTGCCGCTTGTGCATCAAAAAAACACCAGCAGCGATATGGCGCCCACTGCCGGACAAATGCCACGGTCTTTAGGTCTTGCATTGGCTTCTAAACTGTTTCGCAATGTGCCGGCATTAAATGACTTTAAAGAATTAAGCAATAATGGTAATGAAATTTGTTTTTGCACTATTGGTGATGCATCTACCAGTGAAGGCCATTTTTGGGAAACAGTAAATGCCGCAGGTGTTATGCAGGTGCCACTGGCTATTTTTGTTTGGGATGACGGATATGGTATTTCTGTACCTAAGAAATATCAAACTACAAAAGGCAGCATTAGCGAAGCGCTTGCAGGTATGCAAAAAACACAGGGCAGCAACGGTATTGATATTTACAAAGTAAAAGGCTGGGATTACGCAGGTATGTGCGAAGTGTTTGAACCTGCCCTACAAAAAATAAGAGATACACATACACCTGCTTTATTTCATGTTGAAGAAATAACACAACCACAGGGGCACAGTACCAGCGGCAGCCACGAAAGATATAAAACCACAGAAAGACTTACATGGGAAAAAGAATGGGATTGTTTAAAACAAATGAGAGAGTGGATTATTGAAAATAATTTGGCAAATGCAGAAGAAATTACAAACCTTGAAATTGAAGTAAAGGAACATGTTAAAAACGGAAAAATTCAGGCCTGGGAAAAATACCTTGCGCCAATTTTGCAACAGCTAACAAAAACAAAAGCACTGCTTGCTTTACATGAAACTAACGATGCAGTTAAAAAACTGCTGAAGGAACTTGTAGCCAATAAAGAACCACTGCGCAGGGATATTCTTAAGACTTTAAGCAAGGCAATTGATGCGCTGGGTGATGCTAATGCACCGGAGATACAAGGATATTATGCCGAGTTAAAAAACGTCAACAAAAACCTGTATAACACTTATTTATACAATCAGGGTTCAAAATCTGCATTGAATGTGCAGGCGGTGCCTGCGGCGTACGATGCACATGCAAAGACTGTAAACGGTTACGAAATACTTAATAATTACTTTGACGCTTTGTTTGCTGCAAACAAAAAAGTAGTGGCCTTTGGTGAAGATGTTGGATATATTGGTGACGTTAACCAAGGCTTTAGCGGCTTGCAGGCAAAGTATGGCGACAACCGTATTTTTGATACCGCCATACGTGAGCTTACAATAATGGGGCAGGGCATTGGTTTAGCGCTAAGAGGTATTCGCCCCATTGCCGAAATACAGTATTTAGATTATTTACTGTATGGCCTGCAAACTTTAAGCGATGATTTAAGTACCACACATTTTAGAACAGTAGGACAGCAGAGTGCGCCATTAATTGTGCGTACCCGTGGCCACAGACTGGAAGGTATTTGGCATAGTGGCTCACCCATGCAAATGATATTGGGTGCATTGCGTGGCATGTATGTTTGTGTGCCACGTAATATGGTGCAGGCGGCAGGTATGTACAACACTTTATTGCAGGGAAACGATCCGGGCTTAATGATAGAGTGTCTTAACGGCTATCGCCTTAAAGAAAAGCTGCCGGCAAACTTATTGGAAATGCAGGTGCCGCTTGGTATGCCTGAAATAATTAAAGACGGCACTGATATAACCGTAGTTAGTTATGGCAGCACCTTGCGTATTGTAATGGATGCGGCAGAGCGGTTAGAAAATTTAAACATCAGTTGCGAAGTGGTGGATGTGCAAACGCTGCTGCCTTTTGATATTAATCATGCCATTGTACAATCGCTTAAAAAAACAAACCGCATAGTTTTTGTAGATGAAGATGTGCCCGGTGGCGCTACGGCGTATATGTTTACAAAAGTAATGGAAGAGCAGGGAGGATATAAACATCTTGATGTTGCACCAAGAACAATTGCGGCACAAGCGCACCGCCCAAGCTACGGCAGCGATGGCGATTATTTCAGCAAACCTAATGCAGAAGATATAATTGCTGTGATTAAAGAAATGATGAAAGAGTAAACATGCAAATAAAAACCTGCCTGATTTTTTTGCTTATTTCAATTGCAGTAAAATCGTTTACGCAAAACCTTACCGGTACGTGGGAGGGAAACGGTGGCGGCAGCAATTATTGCAAGCTGGTTGTTGTACATGTAAATGATTCTGTTTTTGGGTTTACTTACGATGAGGGCATGGGTTATTGCAAATGCAATTTTGCAGGCAAGTACAACGACTCCTTAAAAAAATTAAATGGCCACAATACAAGTGTTATAGAAAAAACTTTTATGCACAGTATGAGCCGTTATCAGCTCTCGTATTTTAGACAAGGAGATAAAGAATATTTAAAAGGGAGGGCAGGTGCCAAATCGACAGGCGCACAAATTTTATCGTTTGGTTTAATGGAGCCTGTAAACTACACCAAAGTAAAAAACGAGATTGACACTACAGCTTATATTGCTGCCAGGCTGCGTTACTATGCAGAAAAAAAAGAGACCATGAAAGCGGAGCCGGATACCCTATCACTTGCAACGACTGTTGCAGATACCACATCAGCAACAAAAAATACCGGGATAAATTTGATAACAGTTAAACAAAGCAGGGTTTCTGCTTTAATAAAAACTATCGAAACAAATCAAGACTCTGTAAAACTAGTATTGTATGATAATGGTGAAATAGACGGCGACACCGTTACTGTTTTTTTAAATGGCAGCATTATTATTAATAATTTGGGACTAACCGTTACACCGTTTGAAAAAATGATAGCAGTGCCATCAGACGGCAGCGTGCTGGTAATTGAATTAATGGCAAACAATTTAGGTGCTATTCCTCCAAACACTGCTTACATGCAGTTGTGGGAAAATAATACATTGCATGAGCTAAGGGTGTTATCGGATTTTAAAACCAATGCAAGAATCGAAATAAAACACAAGCCCAATTGAAATGACAAACACATTGTATCAAATAGACGCTTTTACCAATAAACTTTTTGGAGGCAACCCTGCCGCAGTTATACCGCTAACCGAATGGCTGGATGATGCACTGATGCAACAAATTGCAATGGAAAACAATTTAAGCGAAACTGTTTTTTTTGTTCCTGCTGTAAATACTGATGCAGATTTTGATATTCGCTGGTTTACACCCGAAGTGGAAATAAACCTTTGCGGCCACGCCACACTTGCCAGTGCTTATGTATTGTTCGAAATTTTAGGCTTCGAAAAAACTACTGTAATATTTTCTTCAAAAAGTGGATTACTTAAAGTTAGTAAACAAATTAAGAACGGTTTGTTTCTTGGTGTAATGGATTTTCCCAGCTGGCAACCAAAACCTGCAGCGACTTACCCTGATGAACTGTCAAAAATATTAGGTGGAGCAGTTGTTAAGGGTGTATATCAACACCGTGACTTGCTGGTTGAACTTGAAGATGAAACAGCCGTAATTAAATGCACGCCGGATTTTTCACTCATGCGTAAGTATGTTGACAAAATGATTATTACTGCTACCGGCAGCACTGTTGATTTTGTAAGCCGCTTTTTTGCACCCGGCGCCGGTATTAATGAAGATCCAGTTACGGGAAGTGCACACAGCCAGTTAATACCTTTTTGGAGCGACCGGTTACAAAAAAAAATATTGAATGCCCTACAGGTAAGTAAACGTGGTGGCGAAATTTGGTGCAGCCAGATAAGTGAAGAAAGAGTAACCATGGCAGGTAATTGTGTTTTTTATATGAAAGCAGCCATTACAATCTGATTATTTTGATTCATAGTTAATTAATTATTGGGATTACTGTTGCCAATATTGAACCCTACAACCGCTAAGTAAAAAACAACTGGCTGCATGGGTTGTAATTTTTCACTCACTTTTTTCTAATCACATTCTAATCTTTAAAAACACTTAAAAATAAACAACCTGCCCTGCAGGTTGTAATTTTAATGTATGAAGTTATTGTTAGTAGAAGATGAGCCAAACGTGGCTGGTTTAATAAACAAGGGTCTTACCGAACTAGGACATGATGTTAGTGTTGCGCCAGATGGTTTACTTGGGCTGGAGCTTGCAAGCAATCATGAATTTGATGTGCTTATTATTGATATTATGCTACCGGGTATAAACGGCATGGAATTGTGCCGGCAGCTGCGCAGTAACAAAAAGCTGACGCCTATACTTTTTTTAACAGCGCTGGGCACAACAGAAAATATTGTTGCTGGTTTAAATGCCGGTGGCGATGATTATTTGGTAAAGCCATTTAAATTTCTGGAGCTGGAGGCAAGAATAAAGTCGTTGTACAGGCGTAAGCAGCAGCCTGCCGAGGCTGATGATGATACGATACACCTTGGAAATATTGCGGTTAGCCTTAAACGTAAAATTGTAATGCACGGTGCAGAACAGATTACGCTTACTGCCACTGAATTCAGGCTGTTTGAATATTTGCTCAACAACAAGAACAGGGTGGTAAGCCGTGTGGAAATACTGGAGCATGTTTGGGGTATTGATTTTAATTTAGGCACAAATGTGGTGGATGTGTATGTAAATTACCTGAGAAAAAAAATTGAGAAAAATACCGACACAAAAATTATACATACCGTGGTGGGTATGGGGTATATGTTAAAAAAATAAACAGCCGGCTGTGAAAATTCAAACTAAAACAACCATTCTTTTTACGGTGCTTATGTCTGTTACATTAATAGCACTGGAGTCGGTGGTGTATTACTTTATAAGCACTTTTGCACAAAATGATTTTATTAAAAGGGTGGAGTTAAGGGCAAAAATTTCTGCCAAATTCCGGTTTGAAAAAGAAAAGGTATCAACTATTGCTTTTCAGGAAATACAACGGGAATATTTGGAAAAATTACCGCACGAAGAAGCATATGTTTTTAATACAGACAGTACTGATGCAAAACTGCCCGGCCTTTCTTCTCATTCAATAACAAAAGATTATTTAAACAGCATTATTGCTGCAAATGGAGAAACGGTACATAAGCAGGTAAAATTCCGGCACTATGCAGGGCTGTTGTACAAAAATGAAACCGGTCATTTTATCATTATTAAATCTGCCACTAATGAATATGGGCAAGAGTTGATGGCAAAACTGCGTACTATAAAAATTATCACTTTTTTTGTGGTGATTATTATCAGTATTTTAATTGGCCACTATTTTTCAAAACGCAGTTTTAAACCCTTTAGCCGTATTATTAGTAAAGCCAAACAAATTAACCAGAATAATTTACACCTGCGGCTGGAAACAGCAGTGGGTAAATATGAAATTGCAGAACTGTCACGTACATTTAACGAAATGCTGGATCGTATTGAAACAGCTTTTGAAGCACAAAATAATTTCATCAGCAATGCTTCACACGAACTGCGTACACCCTTAACAGCCATTGCCGGAGAAACAGAGTATGCATTGAGCCGCCAACGCACACAAGAAGCTTACGAACAAAGCCTGCAGCATATTGCTGTGCATACCATACGACTGCAAAATTTAATACAGGGCCTTTTGAATTTAGCACAAACGGGTTTCGACGGAAAAAAAACATCGCTTAGCACAGTTCGTATTGATGAACTTGTATATGACGTTAAAGCCAATGTAGATAATATAAAACCCGATAATAACCTGCAGCTTGAAATACCTGCTTTTCCTGATGATGAAACGAAAATGATAATAAACGGCAACCCTGAGTTACTTAAAATTGCCATCAGTAATATTGCATTAAATGCCTGTAAATATTCCAACAATAAAAAAGTGTTGCTGCAGCTGTTACTTCACAACAGCTATGCAAAAATAATTATAAAGGATAATGGTATTGGTATACCTCCTTCGGAGTTGAAATATATTTATGACCCTTTTTTCAGAGCATCTAACACAGCGCACTATGAAGGTTATGGCATTGGCATGCCACTGGCCCGAAATATAGTAAGGCTGCATAAGGGTATTATTGAAGTAAGTTCATTACAAAATGTGGGTACTACTGTAACTATAACGCTGCCGCTTCTAAATGCTGCGCACTAATTTTATTTTAATTTCTTAATCTCTTTTTAATGGAATTATAGTCTAAATATCATTCAATACTTAGTGCGTATTAATGTTGTTGTCGCAGTTTTACATAAAAATAAAAACTATGGCAAACGTATTAATTCCAACAGATTTTACACAAAGTACTTTACAGCTTGCAGCCCAGGCGCTGGAGTCTCTAAATGTAAGTTCGGTAAATATTATTTTATTTCATGCCTTTGCGCAACCGCAAACTGAGTTTGAGTTGTTAACTCCGGCAAGGCCACGCCCATTTGCAAATTTAGTAACTGAAGATTTGCGCCAGGCTTGCAAACAGTTTAAAGACAAGCACAATTCTAAAGTGCAAAAAATTTATTTCCGTTTTTTAGAAGGCGAAACTACACCACTGTTTAGAAATTTTATAGATGCAAACGAGGTTGATCTAATTTTTTGCCCGGACAATTATGTGCCGGTAAAAGTGCATAGCCTTAGTATTGACCCCCTTCCTATGTTTAAAAAAGCAGGCGTGCCCTTGATAAAAGAAGCAGCAGTACGCCAGCAGAAACTAAAATATAAAACAGCTGCTGAAATGAATATGCAGCCTATGGGGCAGTTTGCTATGCAGGCATCAAGCTAACAATTGGCAAACGAGGTTGACAGAACAATTTAAACTACACTTTATGCTGTTAAATAAAAATATACCCCTTAGCTATGTGTTTGGAAAGATTAAGTCTGAGGTAATTGTTATTACATTGTATGCAATACTAATTGCTGTGCTTTACGAAAACTATCACATAAGCCGCATTACTATACCCATTGCTGTGCCAACAATTTTAGGCACAGTAATATCACTGTTGCTGGGTTTTAGAAGTAACCAGGCATACGACCGCTGGTGGGAAGCAAGGCATATTTGGGGCGCCATTGTAAACGACAGCCGCACACTGGCCAGGCAGGTTATGAGTTTTACCCCAGATGCTAACTTTAATGGAGATGGTGTTACTCAATTTCAAAACAGGATGATACAACGCCAGATTGCATGGACATACTGCCTGGGTAAACATTTGCGTGGGCAAAAATGTAACCATGTTACTGAAAAATATATCAGCACCGAAGAGCTTGAGTATTTGCGTAAAACAGATAATAAACCAGCAGCCTTGCTGGAATTGAGTGGACGAGATATTAAACTGGCGCTGGAAGAAGGTTGGATAAACCGCTTTCAGCAAGTGGAGCTTGACCGTACACTTACACGCCTTTGCGATGCTATGGGCAAATGTGAGCGTATTAAGAATACGGTGTTTCCAAGCACCTACAGTTTATATATTCATTTTTCGCTGCTGCTGTTTATTGCACTGCTGCCTTTTGGGGTAATTGAATATTTTGGTTTGTTTGAAGTGCCGCTGGTGGTAGCCATATCATCTTGCTTTTTACTTATTGAAAAAATGGCCATACACCTGCAGGACCCCTTCGAAAACAAACCCACAGATACACCCATGACGGCGATTGCAAAAAACATTGAAAAAAACTTAAACAATTTGTACAGCCTGCACAGCAAAGGCAAAACAAGTATTGTGCATAATTATAGTGTTGATGAAGAGCCGACAGAATTTGTTACAGAAGCTGTGCCAGGTAAAGTCTATTTTGTTTTATAGCGTTTGAGTAAGTTTTGTTAAAGGTAAAAAAGCTGCCTGCTTTAAAGGCATGGCAGCTTTTTATAATTAATTTTTTAATTTAAAAGTGCAATATAAAAGCAGGCAAACCGCTTCTCTTTTATATCATCTCACTCTGCAGTAAGGGATTTTTTATAGCTGTTTTTTTTTCTGCAAATTCTTTAGCCGCTTTAATAAAATGCACAAAAATTGGTTGCGGATTTTCTACTGTACTCTTTAACTCCGGGTGGTATTGTACGCCAATAAAAAACGGATGATCTGGCAGCTCAACAATTTCAACCAACCCACTTGCAGGGTTTTTGCCACTTGGCACCATGCCTGCATTTTCAAAATCGGCCATGTATTTATTGTTAAACTCCCAGCGGTGGCGGTGGCGTTCGCTAATTGTTTTGGTATCATAAATGGTATGCGCCAGGCTGCCTTCTTTGATTTCGCAGGGGTATGCACCCAGGCGCATAGTACCACCTTTTGCCTGTATGGTTTTTTGTTCTTCCATTAAATCAATAACAGGGTGAGTGGTTTTACTGTCCATTTCAGTACTGTGTGCATCGGCCCAGCCAAGTACATTTCTTGCATATTCAATTACTGCCATTTGCATACCCAGGCATATGCCAAAAAAAGGCAGTTTATTTTCACGTGCATATTTCACCGCAATAATTTTTCCTTCCACACCACGGTGGCCAAAGCCCGGGGCTACTAATAAGCCATCCAGATCTTTTAGTTTATCTGCAACAATATCATCCGTAATAAACTCACTGTGTACGTTTACAATTTTTACCTTACACTCATTAACGGCTCCTGCATGTATAAATGCTTCCAGTATAGATTTGTAAGCATCCTGCAACTCTATGTATTTTCCAATAAGGCCGATAGTAACTTTTGTTTTTGGGTACTGCAACTTGTCTAAAAAAGAGCGCCATTTGGTAAGCTCTGGTGCGGCATATCCATTAATTTGTAATTTTTTCAATACAATTACATCCAAACCTTCCTGCAGCATTTTAAGGGGAACTTCATATATACTGCTTGCGTCCATTGCTTCAATAACTGCTTCAGGTTTAACATTGCAGAATAAAGCTATTTTCTTTTTTAAATCATTATTAAGCGGCTGCTCGGTACGGCAAACAATAACATCGGGATGTACGCCTTCCTGACTAAGCATGCGTACACTATGTTGCGTGGGTTTTGTTTTAAGCTCTTTTGCAGCATTTAAATAAGGTATTAAAGTAAGATGCACCACCATACAGTCTTCTTCGGGCATTTCCCATTGCAATTGCCTTACAGCTTCTACAAAAGGCAGGCTTTCAATATCACCCACAGTGCCACCAAGCTCAGTAATAATAATATCATATTTGCCTTCTTTGCCCAACAATAACATGCGCCGTTTAATTTCGTCGGTTATATGCGGAATTACCTGAACAGTTTTACCCAAATATGCGCCTTCCCGCTCTTTATTTATTACAGTTTGATAAATGCGGCCAGTAGTTACATTATTTGCCTGAGATGCCGGAATGTTTAAAAAACGTTCGTAGTGGCCAAGGTCCAAATCGGTTTCGGCACCATCGTCGGTTACAAAACATTCGCCATGTTCGTATGGGTTTAAAGTACCCGGATCAACGTTAATGTACGGGTCAAATTTTTGAATGGTGCATTTTAAACCCCTGCTTTGCAACAGTTTTGCCAGCGAAGCAGCTATAATTCCTTTGCCTAATGATGATGTAACACCGCCGGTTACAAAAATATATTTTGCCATAATGTATGTTTTCTGCGTTTAAGAATTTTGGTACGGGCTGCAAAATAAAAAGCAACATCGTTGATAAACGTTCTTCAACGTGCAGTTTTTTATTCAGCAAAAATGTTTGAAATATAGGCCCAGTCTATATTGACCAGCGAAGATTACCAGAGGAACATCTCAGAGGTCGTGTAAAGATAGGATGAATATTTGGGAGGAGGAAATTTTGGGGAAGGGTTGTGGAAAAAAGTGGCAAAAAAATGGCAAAACGGTTACCAATAAACAAATATAGAGTTGCCAATGCTCGTATTACCTAATAGAGTAATTTTATACTTATTATACAGCTATATTTTTCTATTATGAATAAGATACTTGCTTTATTAACTTATTTTATTTTGAATAGCCTTTTGTTGTTTGCGCAAAATGAAGAAACGGATGTTACTAACCCAGGGAGTCTGACAAAACTTGAAATTAGTCTTGATGCAGATGAAAAATGTATGGAAAAGCTAAGCTTACCTTTTCAGAATATTAAAGTAATAGATAGCAGATTTGATACCGGGAAAATTGGCTTCATACCCCATAATCTATTTTCTCAAAAACGTATGTTTAAGAGGGTAACACTTAAAAAGGGACTGGCAAATGAAGCTGCTGGCTTTTTAAATAGGTATTACGAAAATGTATTTGCCAAAAATGGTTATGAATTATTGATTGTAATTAAAAAACTTTGGTTTTCTGGTATCGACAATTCCAAGACGGGGGGAGCAGAATTGGCGACTACTTTCAATTCGTTTTATCACATTTATTGTAAATGGGAGTTTTATATAGGTAAAAATGATAGCTACATGCCAATAATTCGTATTGATACAATACTTGACTGGAATGATACAAACGGTAGTTTTAAGGAAGAAAATTTTACAAAATCTAAGTTTAGCAAACTGAAATCAGTTTTATGTGCAATAACTGAGTTACCTAAATATGATACTTATTTTAGTTTGTATGAAAGTAAAGCAAAAAAAACGATGGATGATATAGTTAAGTTTAATGAGAACCGCTTTAATCTACCAGTATTGAAACAAGGTATATTTGAAAAGGGGGTTTATTTAAATTTTGAAGAGTTTAAAAATAATAAACCCTCAATAATTGACTTTAAAGAGAAAAAAATGAATTACGGACTTTTGAAAAAAGAATTTTATTTAGAGAAATTGAATGGTGAGCCTGTAAATAAATATTGGGGTTACTCTTCAGGAGAGTGGTTTAAGTATGGACGATACGGTAACGATAAAATTTATCGAGAAGGTAATACATTTGAGTTTTTTGTTCAGGCTGTTTATACTGATGCCGATTCAAGAATTGATAGCAAGATTTGGATGCCCTATCAACTCGACATGGAAACAGGTAAAATCTACTAACCCTTCACAATCTTATTATAGCTCGTAGCAATTCCCTTAATTAATGATGAACTGAAACCCTGATGTTCCATTTCATTTAGTCCTGCAATGGTGCAGCCTTTGGGTGTGGTTACTTTATCAATTTCCTGTTCGGGGTGTGTGCCTTTTTGCAATAATAATTCAGCAGCTCCTTTTACCGTTTGTGCAGCAATTAATGCAGCAACGGTGCTGCTAAAGCCAATTTCAATACCGCCTTGTATATTGGCACGTATGTAACGCATGGCGTATGCGGTGCCACAAGCGCCCAACACGGTGGCGGCATCCATCAGTTTATCTTCAATCATTACCACTTTACCTACGGTTTCAAACAAACCTTTTACAAAATCTATTTGTGCAGTGGCGGCATTTTCGTGGCTGATGCAGGTCATGCTTTCCTGTATGGCAATAGCAGTATTAGGCATGGCACGGAAAACAGCAATCTTCTTTTTTGCCATTACAACCAGGTCCGCTAATGATACGCCGGTAATTACAGATACCAATACATGCTTTGTATTTATATCCTTTTTTATGCCGGCAACAACTTCTGCCACCTGAAAAGGTTTAACAGCAAGTAAAACCAATTCACTTTTTTTAACAGCTTCGTTATTGTTGCTGGTAACAGTTACGCCTTTATCTGCCAGTGCTTTTAAAGTACCGGTATTTCTTTTGGTGATGGTAATATCTGCAGGTTTGCAAAATTTACTTTTTAATAATCCTTCGGCAATGGCAGTGCCTAAATTACCGCCGCCTATAATAGCAATCTTCATAATCAGTAAAATAAATTTTTGCTCAAATAATTTTGTACGTAATCGATTACACCATCTTCTAAAGAATAAAAATGATTGTGATAACCTGCATGATGCAGCTTGCTCATATTAGCTTCTGTAAAGTACTGGTATTTATCACGTATGTCCAAAGGCATATCAATGTACTCAATAACGGGGGGTAAATTCAGTCCGGTAAAAACAGCAGTAACCAAATCGCTGAAGGGTCTTGCTTTGCCGGTGCCTAAATTATACAAGCCGTTATTCACTTTCATTATGCTTGATGGTGGCATACACCACTCCTGCATCAGCCAGTTGCAAACACTTACCACATCTTTCACGTACACAAAGTCACGCAGTTGCTTGCCATCTTCAAAACCTTCTTTGTGTGATTTAAATAGTTTTACTTTTCCGTTTTGTTTTATTTGATTGAACGAATGAAAAATAACACTGGCCATCCGTTCCTTATGGTACTCATTAGGGCCATACACATTAAAAAACTTAAGGCCTACCCAAAACGGCGGAGCAAAATTTTCATTTTCTGCATGATGCACTGCCCATTTATCAAATTCATTTTTAGAAACACCGTAAGGGTTAAGGGGCTTTAATGTTTCAATTATATAATGGTTATCATTATAGCCCTGTTCGCCATCTCCATAAGTTGCAGCAGATGATGCATACACCAGCGGAATTTTATTTAGTGTACAATACTCCCATATCTTTTGTGAGTATTCAACATTTAATTTTTGGTGAATGCTGTAATCAAACTCAGTGGTATCAGTTCTTGCACCTAGGTGGAATAGAAAATCTATCTGTATGTTTTCTTTCTGCAGCCATTCAAACAAATTATCTCTTTCCACACGTACTTTATATTTTTTGTGCAGGAGGTTCAGTTCTTTTTCTTCATCGTCAAAAGCATCTACCAAAATTAAATTTTCGTAACCATTTTGGTTAAGATGGCTAACTAAGCAGCTTCCTATAAAACCGTAAGCGCCGGTAATGATAATAGTGGAAGAGGTATTCATATTGTAAGGTTATAGTGCTGATATTGCATTTTCACTTTCGTGACCTGCCAGTAAATTACCAATTGCGTTATCATACTTCTCTTTCCAGTCAATAACCGTTCCCCAGCTTTCGCCATTAATGCTAACGCCTCCTTCTGTAACATTGCCTAAGTAAGTAGTGCTTATATTTAATTTTTCCAGCAGTAATACAAAATCGTTTCTCTTTTCTTTTGCCACACTCACCACAACACGGCTTTGTGCTTCGCCAAACCAAAAGGCATCGCTGCGTACAGAGGCATCTGCCTGCGTTACATTAATACCAAGGTTACGGTTAAAACAACTTTCAATTAACGTAACAAATAAACCGCCTTCACTCACATCATGTGCAGATTCAATTAAATGATGTGTTATCATTTTACGCACTGCTTTCTGTAAATTGAATTCTTCATCAATATCAAAATGCGGGGCAGGGGAGTGCTCTACTCCGCAAATTTTATGCAGGTATTCACTTGAATTAATATCGTTGCGTTGAGTCCCTATTAAATATATTTCATCGTCACTTTCTTTAAAATCCATTGTCATTTTAGCATCAGCATTATCCAGTAAGCCTACCATACCAATTGTTGGTGTTGGGTACACAGCACCTTCGGGCCCCTGATTGTAAAAACTTACGTTACCGCCAGTAACAGGGGTATCAAATTTTACACAAGCCTCACCCATACCTTTTATGGCATGTACAAACTGGTAATACACTTGTGGGTCAAACGGATTGCCAAAGTTTAAGCAGTTGGTAACACCTAATGGTTCGCCACCGCTGCATACAATATTTCTTGCTGCTTCCGCCACTGCAATCATAGCGCCTTTGTAAGGGTCGGCAAAAACGTAACGGCTGTTGCAATCTGTTGTTAATGCAAGTGCTTTATTAGTAGGTTTTGCAATTACTATAGCAGCGTCGCTTGGTGCATTAGTGCTTGCATTGCCTGCGCCCACCATACTGTCGTACTGCACATAAATCCATTTTTTGCTGGCAATGTTTGGTATTTGTATCAGTTGTTCTGCAACAGCTTTTAAATTTTGTGGTACAGTAATACTGTCTGCATTAAATGCTTTTATTTTTTTAAAATAATCAGGCTCGCTGTAGGCACGGTCGTTTTGTGGTGCACCGCCGCCCAATACTAATTCGTAGGCAGGTAATGTTGCTTCCAATTGGCCATGCATAAAAAATTGCAGCATACCATCATCAGTAACCTCACCAATTTCGCTGCAGGGTAAATCCCATTTTTCAAAAACATCTATAACCAATTGTTCTTTTCCTCTTTCTGCCACAAGCAGCATACGTTCCTGGCTTTCGCTTAGCAGCAATTCCCAGGCTTTCATGTTTTTTTGGCGTGTAGGTACTTTATCTAAATCAATCCGCATTCCGGCTTCGCCTTTTGCACTCATTTCGCTGGTGCTGCAAATAATACCTGCTGCACCCATATCCTGCATGCCTATTACAGCGCCAGTGTTCATTACTTCAAGGCAGGCTTCTAATAATTTTTTTTCCTGAAAGGGGTCGCCAACCTGCACAGCTGGTAAATCTTCTGCACTGTCTGCAGTAATATCTGCACTTGCAAAACTGGCACCACCAATACCATCTTTACCGGTGGCACTGCCCACAAAAAATACAGGATTGCCTTTTACCTTGCCAGATGTGGCAGAAATAGTTTCTCCATTTTTTAAAATACCCACACTCATGGCATTTACCAATGGGTTGGTATGATAACAGTCTTCAAAATAAACTTCTCCACCCACTGTTGGTACACCAAAGCAATTGCCATAATGGCCAATGCCATGTACTACACCAGCTAAAAGATGCTGTGTTTTTGCTTCTTTTAAATTACCAAAACGTAAACTGTTTAAAGAGGCGATGGGCCTTGCACCCATTGTAAAAATATCACGGTTAATACCGCCAACACCTGTTGCTGCACCCTGAAAAGGCTCAATTGCCGAAGGATGATTATGACTTTCAATTTTAAATACAACACCGTAGCCATCACCAATGTCCATAAGGCCTGCATTTTCTTCGCCGGCTTTTACCAGCATTTTTTTTCCATCTCTTGGTAAAGTTTTTAACCACTTAATAGAGTTTTTGTAACTGCAATGCTCACTCCACATAGCGCTAAAGCAACACAGCTCAGTAAAGTTGGGGGTGCGGCCTAATTTCTGTTTTATTAATTCAAATTCTTCTGGTGTTATACGCAGTTGTTCGGCAGTTTTAACAGTTACTTCCATATATAAGTGGGGTAAAAATTTTTAAAGCGCAAAGGTAATAACCCAAAAGTGTAAATAAATAGTATTGTGTTAACTATCTTCTCACACCGATTGTGTTTCATGCAATAGTTCATTGGTTTTGCTGTTTATTTTTTAAGTAAAAGCGTTTGTATTTAATGATGGAAACAAAAGGAATGACATGTAATAGAAATAAGCAGTATGATGAAAATTAATTTAGCAAAACGAATGATGTATTATACTATTACCAGTTTTTGTATTAAAAGGGCAAAAAATACCGAGTAGCAGCTAAAGGACTGTAGATTTTGAGTTACCCTTAATTTTTAATGCTTCCTTCTTTATTCCCAGTTTTTTCCGGCATCGATTGCGAAAAGTTTATCAATTTGATAAAAATGAAAAAATAATTAAATATTTATGTTTATCCACAAAAACCTTATTTTTTTTGTTCAAAAGCCAAAAAAAATAGGTTTAGTTTCATCGATTTGCTATTTTTGAGCCATAAAATTAAAAAATATGGCATCAATTCGTTTTAATGCACTGGAAAGCCTAAACGGCAGCCCTGTTGAAGTTGCGGTACCAGCCACAGCAAAAATTACAGGAATTTTTAATGAAAATGTATTTACGCTGAAAGTTGCCCGTCAATTTTTAAGCGATGAAGCTTACAAAAGTTTAGCAGCATCTGTAAAAAGCGGAAAAAAAATCGACCGTATAATGGGTGGCCAAATAGCTAATGGCGTTAAAGCCTGGGCAGAAACTAAAGGCGTTACTCACTTTACGCACTGGTTTCAGCCTTTAACAGGGTTATCTGCAGAAAAGCATGATTCTTTCTTTACCCTGAAAGGAGACGGAACACCTATTGAAGAGT
Source organism: Chitinophagales bacterium (assembly GCA_020059395.1). Taxonomy (GTDB): domain Bacteria; phylum Bacteroidota; class Bacteroidia; order Chitinophagales; family Chitinophagaceae; genus Ferruginibacter. The sequence continues at coordinate 25,019 of JAGVCC010000277.1, forward strand.
TTGACGGCGCCGCATTAATTCAGCAAGAGCCTGATGCATCTTCTTTTCCAAATGGAGGCTTAAGGGCAACTTTTGAAGCCCGTGGTTACACAGCATGGGATCCATCTTCTCCTGCATTTATTATGGAAATTGGACAGGGTAAAACACTATGCATACCAACCATTTTTATTTCTTACACTGGAGAATCATTAGATGCTAAAACGCCTTTGTTGAAAGCACTTGTTGCATTAGACAAAGCCGCTATTGATGTTTGCCAGTACTTTGATAAAAATGTAACTAAAGTAACACCAACCCTTGGTTGGGAGCAGGAATATTTTGTAATTGATGCAGGTTTAGCAAATGCACGTCCGGATTTAGTTATGACAGGCCGTACCGTATTTGGACATGCGCCTGCAAAAGGACAGCAGCTGGAAGATCATTATTTTGGTACCATACCAGAAAGGGTGTATGCTTTTATGAGAGATTTTGAACAGGAAAG
>JAGVCC010000447.1 GCA_020059395.1 Chitinophagales bacterium
TCATTATATTCATAGTATGTAATTGCAGGTGAATAATAAGGATTTGATTGAAGTGCAATACTGGTAACTAACCCCAGGCTGTTTAAAAACAACGTATCGGTAGTGAAAGAAGACCCCGTAGGACTACTTTCGTAATGAAATCTTAATATTTTGTTTGTTGAATAGTGAAAAGTTGTTTCATAATCATCACCGTTAAGATTGCGAATACGTCCCAGCCTTCCTAACGAATCATAGTAATAATAGATTCCTACTGCGGCACCAGCTGGTATACTTGATTTTACTTTTGGAACGGGTGGATATTCTGGTGCTGCAGAAGCGGCTTCCACTACTTCCTTTGAAACGGCAGAAAGCTCTGGTGCTGCGGCAATAGTTTCCAATTTTTCTTTGCTGCACGACAATAATGCTACTGATAGCGTAAGCATAAAAAGTATACAATTTTTCATTTTACTATTTGTTTGGTTGTGTAATTAATTTATTTATTTCAAAGCCAAAAAATACTGATGTGTTGATATGAACGGCTTGTATGCAAAAGTGGTTTAGTTTTTAAGGCCGTAAAACATGACTGTGCCAAAAATTTTCCAGTCACCAACTTCATTCATACTGCTAACAGTAAATCCGGTATGGTATTTTTCTGGGATGGAAGTAGTTATGTTTTTTGTTACTTCACTACGTATCATTGCCATAAGGGATATCTCGCCTGCACTAGTACGAACCCCGTCAAATGTTAAACTGGGTACTGCAATTATTTCGTTATACTGATTGGTTATAGACTGGTTAAAGTTTAACGTTAATGACAGTTCGCTGTTTGAGAAAATTCCTCCTGGCTGACAGCTGTGGATTTCACTTAGTACCAGATTACCAAATAGATTTGTAAACGTTGCTTCGCAAGTAGAAGGGTTTAAAAATACAGGAGGGACTGTGTACACTACATTTACTTTTACAACCCCTATCGGCACCATACTTAACTGTGTATTCGTACCGCCACTTTTATGTGCAAAGACATCTCTGCCATTTGATAATACAAGGTCATCATTTAATGTAACTGAATCGTAAAAAGTAGTTTTTCCGCTTACTTGTAATAAATTATTTACCGATAAATTGTTATTAATAGTTGCAGACCCATTGAAAAGCGAATTGCCATTTTTCAATATTTTAAAAGCATCTCTTCTTGTAGTTATGGGAAAGCCGCCAACATTTGTCAAATATCCATTGCCCACTACCAGTAAGGGGTCGGTTTCCACCCAATTGGTATTATCGCCAGAGGTTTCATTATACCGGCCTATTACAAAAGAGTTGTACGCATTGGCTGTAAGGTTGCGGCCAATGGCAGATGAATTATCTGCATTGGCATTTACACTGGTGCCAAGTGCCAATGCGTTATCACCATTGGCAAAAGCAGCATTACCACCTGCAAGCCCGTAAATACCGGGTGCATTGCTCTGGTTGCCGAATGAAAAAGAATATTGCCCAATGTTTGCATGATTCCACGAGCCAGCTGCGGAAGTATAGCCAGCCCTTAATGCAGATTTAGCAGGCACCCACAAAAACTTTGCACCTGCACCTAAGGTTGGTGCCGTACCAGTATCACCAGTTACTAAAAGGGTGCCGCTGTTTATGTGCAGGCTGCGTTGTGGGGCGTTTGTACCGATGCCTACATTTTGTGCCAAAGTATTAGCAATAACAAAACACAACAAGATTGTAATAAAGAATTTCATATTTCGATATATTTTTGATTAATCCACACTTTATAATATTTTTTGTATACACATTTATCAATTATCAAACTGCCTACTTTATTTTTCCAAAAATTACTTTTCCTTTATCACTTAAACCAGCATATGGAACCCCGATAAGAAATCTGTCACCATAACAAGCAACATTAATTTCATCTAAATAATTATTATCTGTAAGCAAAACGGTTGGGTCGGTAATATGGAAGTAATCAACATATTCGCCATTATTATTTTTAAATACCCTTACTAAACCTTTAGCCCCTGATACCGGTGTATTGCAACTTGTAGTAACATTTTCAATTCGCCAGACAACATAATTTAATTGGTGAGTATTGGCAACATCCCCTTGGCCAAATAAGCGGGGTATCGCTCCAGTAAAAGGATTATTAGCATCACTAAACATCAAGCCATTACTTTGGGAGTAAAAAAAGTATAGCCTTCGAACAAACGGGTCATTTAAATCAGGCCTGTATAGGTTATAAATTTTTGACTCCCCCAAATTAGATACAGCTTTTCCCAAATAGGTGTAACCATCTGTACCTGGCTCCCAATTTCTAGTCCAGGTAGTTCCATTATCTGCTGTTCTGTAAAAAGCAATACCGCCACTACTTCTATCATCTTCGGAATAACTAAAAAATGGCGCTTCGGCAAGAAGTACATTATCGCCAATGGAGACACTAGAGCCAAAGTGAGAGCTAAATACAAGTGAGCCAGATTGATATACAATACCAGTGGAATTGAGTTTTGTGCTATTCCATGTATTGCCATTATCCGTTGTTTTAAACACAAATACAGCCCCATCTTGTATCGGATTTGGATTACCTGGCAATACGGGTTCATCTGTGCCAGAGACACCTGCTACCAATAAATTGCTGTCAAGGTCAATAGCAGAACCGAGGTTTGCATTATCATTAATTGAATTTTGAAAGAGCTCAGCAGTAAGCGGCCATGTATTACCATTATCTGTTGTCCGGTAAATAAAAATTCTACCTCTTCCATCATTACGATAAGGAGCTCCAACAGCTACGATGTTGCCGGAAACTGCTACAGAAAATCCAAATTTATCGGGGGTAAGGTCGGGGTTATTGGGAGCTACAATACGAGCAACCATGCTCCAGGTATTTCCGTTATCTGTAGTGCGGTATATATAAGCTGCTCCGCCATCATTGGCGCCATTTGAACTTTCTTCTGGAGCTCCCACCACAGCGTAGTTGCTGTCTATTGACACACTTCCTCCAAAGCGGGTGTCATTACTGGTTGAGGGTGATGGGTGTTGGGTGATATTTGTAACAGAGCCATTCGGTTGCCCGGGCTGTTGCCAGCCGGTATTTTGCATGTTGCTTAATGTAAGCGACAACCATTCAGTACCGTTAAAGCCTTCAAAATCTTTGGAGTTTTCATTCCAGCGTATGGTGCCTTTTACAGGATTTGTATTGTCATCTGACATTTTTATTCTTCCATTTACATCAAGCGCCGCCTGCGGCGTATTTGTTTTTACACCCACATTTTGTGCAACTAA
>JAGVCC010000060.1 GCA_020059395.1 Chitinophagales bacterium
AAACCATTTTGCTGCATAAACTGCATTTGGCCTGGCAATAAATAGCGTAATGCCATTGGTACAGTAGTAATGCGAATGAGTTTTTTTTGCTGCAACTGTTACTTAAGTTTGATAATATGCGCCAAAAATACTTTCATATTATTGAATGCAGCATTGGAATTTAAAATAAATTTGAGTGCTTTTATTACACAAAAGCAAGTTACTGCGTGGCAGCGGCTTTAAAATAAACAACTAATGGGTTTACTCGACTTTTTACTGTTTCCGTTTTATGTTGCCCTCTTTTATCTTATTTTTAAAAGCAGAAGAAGCCGTTACAACAACCCGCTTTTAAGCTATTACCATAATATTGGCTTTTGGATAAAAATATTTGGCGCCCTTGCGTTTACTGTTTTTAACAGTTACATCTCAAGGGGTGATTCGCTGTTGCTTTACTATACCGAAGGCGCTAATATTTACAAACTGATTTTAAAAGATGCAGATAATATAAAATGGCTGTTTTTACCTGGAGAAGTTTTTGATGAGACTTTACTGCGGAACACTGCCAACCGTGGGTATTTCCGGTCTGAAAATAATTTCATGGTTACCCGTATTACAGCTTTTGCTTCATTTTTTACACTTGGTAAGTATTTGCTTACAAATTTATTTTTTTCAATGGCTGCTTTTTCCGGTTTATGGCGCCTTTACCGTTTTTTTTATCAGCTATACCCACATTTATATAAACAAATTGCTATAGCTTTTTTGTTTTTACCAACGGTTGTTTTCTGGTCTTCAGGTATTTTAAAAGACTCTGTCTGCATCAGTTCTTTGGGATGGCTTACTTATGCTTTGTATGAAAGCTTCTACCAGAAAAAAAACCTTATCCTCAACCTGTTTATTATTGCTGCAGCCGGTTATATGCTTTGGGTATTAAAGGCATACATTCTGGTGTCTTATGTGCCTTTTTTCTTTCTGTTTTTATTCCTCAAAAATATTTCATTAATAAAAAGCGGCTTTGTTAAAGCAGCTATTTTTGTAGGTATCTTATTGGTAAGCGTCATTATGTTCAGTCAGATAAAAAATAAACTAATAGAGGCATTAGGTGAATATGCGGTGGACGGATTAGCAAACACCATGCAAAATAAAAGCAATGCCTATTTAATAAGGGAAGCTACTTCCAGTTTTTCGCTTGGGGTGGATATGAGTGACGGAATAAGCGCCGGGAAGCTGGCATTAATTGCTCCGGCAGCCATTGTGGCAACTTTTTTCCGTCCTTTCTTGTGGGAAAGCAGAAATGTTTCTACACTGCTGTCTTCGTTTGAAAGCCTGTTTATAATGTATTACACCCTGATGATAATTTTTAAAACCGGGTTATCTCATTTTGTAAAAACTATTTTTGGTAACCCGGTAGTATTATACTGCATTTTATTCTCGTTATTGTTTGCTGTATTTGTGGGTGCCACCACACAAAACTTCGGGTCGCTGGTGCGCTATAAAATTCCCTGCATGCCTTTTTTTGTAATGGCTCTTTTTCTTATTCAGGATGCCTACGGTGTAAAAAAAGAAAGCCTGCTTAAAAATAAGCAGGCGTAGTTGTAGTTTTCGAGGGTATAATATCTTACTGGGTCTGTACTTTTTTCACCATAGAAGGAGTGAACAAAACAGCCCATATTGTTTTAATAGTACTGACAAAATTTTCGTTGAAACTTAATTGCGATTTCACTTTCAACCTTTCTAAAATAACTGGAGGTGTAGCTGAAAAATTACTGCGGAATGCATCAAAGGCAGGCCAGAATATAAAGCCCAGCTTTTTAAGCTTATTTGTTTTTTGATACAACAATACAATGCCCGCAAATGCTGCTAAAAATGCAAAGTAGTTTACTAATGCTGATGCTTTGTTATTGAATTTTGCCCGGTGTATATAAAAGCGGTTGCGGATGTAGAAGTACATTTTCCAGCCGCTGGTATAATCCCAATCTTGTTTGTAAGAAAATGCAGAAGCAGGGTGGTAATGAACACTGTTTGTTACTGTGCAAACAGGAATATTGTTTTTCTTGGTAATACGGTAGTAATACTCTGTTTCATCGCCCCACAGAAAATATTTCGGTTGTGGTACACCAACACGTTCTACAATTTTACGGTGTATCATGGTGCCGTTAAACGGATGTCCAATACCTTCAATAGTGTCGGTATTTACTGCTTCAATTGAAGTGTGTTCGCCTGTTTTCCAAACAAAAGATTTTTTATCTTCTTTATTAACAACGGCGCAATTATATAATTTTAAATCATTTTTTTCAGCAGTGTGCAGCATGTTTTCCAGCGCATCAGCACGTGGGTATCCGTCGTCATCCATACACCACATCCAGGTATAATTATTTTTAAAAGCCCAGTTTAAGCCAGTGCTGAAACCGCCGCTTGAACCAACATTTTTTTGTGTGATGAAGTTTAAATCGGGCTGCTGCTGCAACCATTGTTCGGTGTTATCCGTACTGCCGTTGTTTACCACAAAAATGGCATCGGGCTTACGGGATTGATTACGCAATGCAGTGATGCATTCAGAAAGCAGTGCCTGACGGTTGTATGTAACAACCACAGCTATTACCTTTTCCATAGGAGTTGGGCATTAGTTTTAAAATAAGATTTGGACTTCTTATTCTATAACGGACTGTAAGCCTGAATATTGCCTTTGATAAAGAATTAATTACACCACTTCTGTATTGGGGAAAACAGCTGGCTTGACTCCTTGTTCTTCAGCCAGTAAAAAGGCCTGGGCAAAAGCTAGGGCTTCACCAATTACATGATGCATATCCATATAACGGTAGGTGGCTAAGCGTCCCAAGAAAGACACTTTTTGCAGATTTTCTGCATCTGCCCGGTATTGTAACAGCAGTGCTTTATCTGCAGCAAGGCGCTTGGGATAATAAGGTATATCTGAGGGCCCCGTTTCTTTACTAAATTCTTTAAAGTAAACGGTTTTATCATGCTGCTCCCAATAGGTAAAATGTTTGGGTTCGGCAATACGGGTGTACGGCACATCGGCATCGCAATAATTCATTTGCGTTACGCCCTGGTAATCGCCATCGGCATAATTTTTTTCAAAAGTTACGGTGCGGTAGCCAAGGCGGCCATATTTGTAATCAAACCAGGCATCTACGGGGCCGGTATAAAACACATGGTCGTAGTTAGATGTATCTATGCTGCTGTCAAACTTTTTGTTGAGTGTTACCGTAATGTTTTCATGCTGTATCAATTTTTCCATTAAAGCAGTATAACCATCTACCGGTATGCCGGTGTAAATATTATTATGATAATTATCGTCGTAATTAAACCGTACAGGTATTCTTTTTAAAATAGATGCCGGCAATTCTGTTGGCTCACAACCCCATTGCTTTTTGGTGTAGCCGTAAAAAAATGCGTTGTATAATTCTTTACCAATAAAACGCAGTGCCTGCTCTTCAAAATTTTGTGGGTCTTCAATAGATGTATCGGCCAATGTTTCTAAAAATGCCTTTGCCGTTGCAGGAGTAAAGCTTTGCCCAAACAATTGGTTAATGGTATGCAGGTTTACAGGCAGGGAGTACACTTTTCCGTTACTCATTGCTTTTACACGGTGTACATAGGGCTTAAACTCCATCAGGCTGTTCACAAAATCCCAAATTTCTTTTTTATCAGTATTAAAAATGTGTGGGCCGTAATGATGCACCATTATGTCCGTTTGTTCATCCCGGCTGGTATGGCAGTTGCCGCCAATATGGTCACGTTCATCGCAAATATCAATTTTGCAATCAGTGTTTTTAGCAAGCTGATGTGCCAATACCGTTCCTGAAAATCCTGCGCCTACAATTAAATATTTTTTCATGCTGTAACGTAATGCCGGGGTTAAAGAGAGTGCAAAATAATTTATTGCTGTAAGATATTGCCGTAAATGCGGTTATATTTTTCTATGGCTGATTGCAATGAGTAAAATTCTTCTGCACCTTTTCTTATTTCCGCAATATTCCAGTTGTTGCCGGCAGCAATTTTTGCTGCTGCTGCTTCATAGGCCTCTTTTGTAAACTCATTAATAACAATACCGGAATGGTATTGCTCCACAATAGTCTGTACATCTCCCACACCACTGTTAGTTATTAGTGGTATACCCATGGCCATAATTTCGCCATGTTTTGTGGGTGATGATGATTGTTTAGAGTAACAGGGTTTAATAAAGAAAATGGAAAAATTACTAAGGGACAGCAGCAGTGGCACTTCTTTACGAGCAGCTTTTTTTGTTATTATTTTTTCAGCTGGTAAACTATGTTTTTCGGCTGCAGCAATAATTTCATCATGCCGGTGCGGTGAAATAAATAAAAATTTAGCTGCAGGAATTTTATCGCTGAGGACTTTGCAAAAATCCAGCATTTCATCCGTTAAATACCAGCCACCAATAGAACCAAGATAGGTGATAATAAAGTCGGATGGTGCAATGCACAGTTCTTGTTTTAGTGCAGCCTGTGCTGCTTTATCAATGGTGGCGGCATTAAACAATTCCAGGTCTGCGCTGCAGGGTATTACTTCCAACGATGTATTTTTTTTAAACTCCGGCCATTGTTTAATTATTTTTTCGGCAGCATACGTCAGGCAAACTACACCATCATTTACAGCTACCGCTTCCGTTTCTTTACGCTTAAAAAAATTATAAACAATTTTATACAGGGGATTACTCAGCTTCCACATATTGCCTTCAACCCGGCTGTCAGCATAAAACTCCCTGATGTCGTTTAAAAATTTTATCCCAAACTTCCGTTTCATCCACAAGCCCACCAATGCAGGTACGCCGGGCCTTGTATGCACCATATCAAGCCCGTATTGTTTGTGAATTTTTTTAGCCGTTTTTCTCAATTGAATAATGTCATACAAAGTAGAAAATACAGGAGGGTTTTTGCTGTAGTTTATCGGAAACCATTCAATACCTGCATCTGCAACCAGTTTGTCAATTACCGGTTTGTTTTTTGCAAATACTGCTTCTTTTTCGCAGCTTAATAAAAATATTTTGTACCCGTACTGGCTTAAACCCTGCAGGTAAGGCAGCACCTGGCTTTGGCCCAAAGGATCTGTCATACCATCGTAAGAAATAAAGAGTATATTTTTTGAAGAAGAGGAAATCAAGGAAGTTGAATTTTGGTGTAATTTAATTTTTATTCAATCATTGGGTGTAAAAACCTGTTTACAGATTTTTTTTAAGTGCGTATGCTTTTATAAACGGCCAGCATTTTATCAATGTACATTGACTTTGTGTAATGCTGCTGCACAATATTTTTACCATTGGCAGATAAGTCCGCAAGATTATATGCATTGTTTTGTATTGCCTTAATGATATTTACAAAACTGTTAATATCGCTTAAATTAAAGAATAACGCATTTCCATATGTTATATTTCTAAACACTTCAATGTTGGACAAAATTAACGGCAGGCCTATGGCCATCGCTTCAATTGCGGCAATACCAAATCCCTCGTTTTTAGAACTCATTACAAAAAAATGGTAGTTGCTTAAAATGGTATGAATGGAAGAGGCCGGGCCTTTTAAATTAACCGAAAGGTTATGCTTGTTAATGAAGCTTTGCAATTGGCTGAGGTATTGCGTATCAGCTTTGCCATAAATATCCAATATCACCTTACCTCTTTCTATGTTTGCAAAGGCATCTAAAAGATACTCATAGTTTTTTATTTCTTTAATGTTACCCACTGCCGCCAGCTTTATTACCGGCTGGCCTGCAAAAACGTTGTATGCCAAACCTTGCTGCAAAAACTCATCTGCTATATAATTGTTTATTACAAAACTATTTTTCAGCTTTCCTATGTGTATTTCATAATCATGCAGTGCAACTGAAGAAACAGCAATCAGGTAATTTTTATGATTGAATAAAAATTTTTCCGTCATTTTTAAAAACCGGCTTTGATTAAAGACATTGCTGCTTAAAACAGAATGCACAGAATAAATGAGCGGATATTTTTTAGTATTGGCAAACCTTGCCACCTGGCTGCTTAAGGTAAGGTGGGCATGAATAATTGAAGGCTGGTACTTTTTAAAAATGTTGCGAAGCTTAATTACAGCAGGAATAAATGATAATTTTCCTGTAAAGCCAAGCGATATTTTTTGACAACAGCTTAATTCTTGATTGTCAAAATCGCATTTATCTGCCAATGTAACCAATACAATATTGTAGTGCTGGGCAATGTCTGGCAAAATGCCCACCAAAAGCGTTTCGGCACCCCCTCTGCCAAGGTTATCTATTACAAATACTATCGTTGGCTTTGCTGTCATTAAACAATGCAGGGTTATACCTGCTAATTAGTTTTATTGAAATAGGAAGAAAGCTCCCGGAATATTTCATTGCTGTAATTTAATACCGGCAAGGTATTCTTTACGTACCTTTCTTCAAACGAAATTAATTTTTGCGAAATTGGAAATACTTCCACCTTACAATTATTTTTTAATGCAAGTATCAGTGCATGCATCCTGGCAGAATAAACATAGCTGGTTTGCTTAAAAATGTGCAGTAAATCCTGCAGCGATTTAACAGGTATAATATCCACATCTGTTTTGTGAAATTGTAAAATATATTCTTTAAATCTTCTTGTTTCCACTGCATCTCCCAAGGTGGTATAAAACAGTTTTACTGTAAGGTTTTTTTGCCGGTATTGTTTTATTTGATTGTACCAAAATTCATAGTATGCTTCCCGGTTTTTAAAACCGGTTTCAAACGCATTTTTAAGTTCGTTAAAATCATAAATACCTACCAATGCCATATTTAATTTGTCTGTTTTTTCTCCGGGGTTTTTGTTATAAAAAGCAATATCCGGCAGTAATGCGGCATCTGTTTTAAATTGTTCAAGTAAAACTTTTTGAGAGAAGGCGTCCCTTACCCATATTTTTTGTATTGACTCAAACGCTTTTTTGTATAAATTAAACTCTCTTTTTTTAAAAGATCCTGCTGCCCCGGCCGCTATAATTAAAATATTGGCATTGGTATATTTTTTTATTAGGGTAACCCACCAATAAATTGCAATGGCAAAAAAATTAACCGGGCTTTTTTTAGATGAATTGATTAGTTGTCCTCCTCCAATAATTACATATTTGTATTGTTTTCCTTTAATTGCCGCTTTAATTTGTTTTTTAATCCTAAATGAATAAACATAGGGGATTAGTCTGCGTTTAAGCGGTAATAATAAATTTTTACGGGCAGGTTTATTTTCCGTATTCGCAATCGTTTTTTCATAATCATAAACGGGTAGTTGTGTAAGTGCAGGGTTTGAAAAATAGCGAAACTCCGTATCAAAACCCAATTCCTGTATAAGCGTATTCATACAGGATTGTATGGCCTGGTCGCCCAGGTTGCTGCTAAAACCTTCATTAATTATTAAAATTTTATCCATTTTTTTTCGCCAGCTTATGCTTCATATAAATTTTGTCTTCCTTTTTAAGCTTGTAATATTCCTCCATATCACGTTGCCCAATAACTTTGCAGGGGTTGCCAATTACAATACTTCCTGCTGGTATCTTTCCGCTTACAACTGCCCCAGCACCAATAACAGCACCTTCTCCAATGGTGGTGCCCGGCACTAGTATTACATTTCCGCCAATCCACACATTTTCCTCAATAACAACGGCTTTATTTTCATACACACTATCGTAGGGCAAAAGGGTGGCATTTCTAAACCGGTGGCTGGAGCTGTAAATGGTTACATTGGGTCCAAAAATAGTTCCTTGGCCAATTTTTACACCGCCCCTTGCATGTATCCGGGCATTTTCACCAATGTGTACATAGTCTCCAATAACTAAATGTTCTTTATCTGCAACCCCAACATTGTAAAATAAACTAACAGTGTTGTTCAACTTCAGCGATTTTCTTAACCTGTACCGTTTTATTTCGTTTACAATATTTAAAAGAAAGAAAAGTACTTTTTTCATTTAATTGAGTTTGTGTAATTATTAAAAAACCTGATAATTAAATAAAAAATTGATGCTGTAAAAAATAATGAAAGTGTCCATTTATAAACGGGGTTAGTAACAAATAAATTGGTTGCCATAAGTGCAATAATAGCAAACCATATTGCATGTATCCTGTAATTATAAAAAGTGCTGCGCTCTGTAATTCTTTTTTTAATAAAGAAAGGAACAAACAAAATGTAATTTAAAATATAGCCTGCGGTAAATGAAATGGCATAACCCAAAGCGCCGTACCCTTTAAGAAAATAAAATAACAGTAAGGCCGTTACTGCCCATTGGCCCATACTTAAAACACTCAGCCACATTTTATTTTGCATAATTAAATCTCTTGCTACCCCCTGTCTGTTTGCTATAATAATGGCTGCCAGAATGCTTAAGTAAAGTACTGGCAATATATCCTGCACCAGGTATTTTTCACCCAAAACTGCTGTTACAATTTTTGGAAAAATAATAACAGGCAAAGCAATAATTATAGAAAACACCCAGGCGCCAAAGTAGTTAAGAAATTGTTTTGTTTTTGTATGCTCATGCTCTTTTGACAAAAAAACCGGCAGCAGCGTATCGCTTATTGCTGAGTTAAACATTCTTATAATAGCAGGAAAAATATTTACCGCACTGTAAATACCCAGCTGAGTGTAACCGTTTTTTGTATTTACCAGGCTTGTATTCAGCATCCAAATGGCCGGTGCCACAATTAAAGTACTTAACGATGCAGGTATGGCAAAGCGTGCAATTTGTTTAACATTTACCTGCCAGTTTTTTAAACTGGCTTTCAATTGATTTTGACCAGCCGATTTTTTTAATAAAAAATGAATGATTAGTGAGGTGAGCAAAAAACCAAGCATATTGCCCATGAGTGCACCGCTAATACCATATAATACAGCCCCGGTTACAAGGCCAATACAGGTTAAAACCCCCTGTATTATAGTTGCCAGCGAATTTAATTTATAAGCCTGCAAACCAAGCAGAGCACCCATTTGTACACTGTTAAGCGCAATAAACATTATTGTGGCCGAACCAATAATTAGGGGCGTTTTAAGTTGGGGGTTTTTAAGTATTTCAGTAGAAATATAGCCTGAAAATAAAATAAGGCTGCTGCAAATAAACAGGCTTAATACAAAAACAATTGCCATGCTCACACCCAAAATGGAGGATGCTTTTTCTTTATCGGCATTTTTTGTTTCTGAGATAAATTTTGTG
>JAGVCC010000239.1 GCA_020059395.1 Chitinophagales bacterium
GTCTTTCCTTCTTTTACAAAACCGTCGGGTATTTTATAGGGCGGAAAAATAATTGCCGGTTCATTCCAGTTGTACCCGTCTTTAGAAATTTGCAATAATGTTTGTCCCGGTGCAATGTGTTCTCCAACAGGATTGCTTAAATATTCTAAATAAAAAGTATTGTTCCAGTAAGCCAACATGGGTGCATGGTTATATGTCCATGAAGTGGTAGTATTATTATCAGCCCTGTTGGCTCTTATGGTTTGTATGTTGTGTACACCCATTGCAGGTGATAGCTGTCCATGATGATAATCTACATTGGACAAAGTGGTGCCTGTATAACGTACAGTATCCTGTCCAATTAACAATGAATAATTAATAATTAATAATATTGTAAAAAACGTTCTCATTTTATTTTCTTCTTTAACAACTGACAGTTGTTTCAAACCGCTGACGGGGCTAAAAGCCGCCGTCAGGGTTTTGCGAAGTTTCTTTTTAATTGTTTTACAAATTTTCTTTTCACCGGCACTATCGTTCCGTGTTTATGCCCAACAGGCATACTTACTTTTGCTGTTACATTTTCAAATTGTACAAAATCTTTTGTGGCAGATGCTTCATAAATTTTCTTGCGGTAACTGTCAAAATAAATCAGCCATTCATTTTTTAGTTTCACTACCGATGGGCCTTCCGTAAAATTATCAGTGAAGGGTTTTGAAATATTTTTCCATGGCCCAATTGGAGTTGCTGCAAATGCCACTTTAATATTTCTCTCCGGCCTTGTGTTATCTTTTAATACTAACACATAATCTTTAGTTGCTCTTTTTACAATCACCGCATCAATTACACTAAAGCCGGGGTCAATAAATAATTGTGTTTTATCAAATATTTCAAAATCTTTTGTAATGGTGTAATACATGCGGTGGTTATTGCTGTCGTTCTCAATCCCTCTTTCAAACCTTCCGGGAATACAACTTGCCCAAATGATGATGTACTGCTTGTACACATCATCATAAAATATTTCCGGCGCCCAAACATTTACGGTAGTGGGTTCCGTTTGCATCACTGGTAAAAAACGCTGCTCACTCCAGTGTATTAAATCTTTACTGCTGGCATAGCCAAAACCATTATCGCCACCCCAACTGCTTGTCCACACCAAATGAAAAGTGCCATCCGGTCCCTGCGTCATACTTGGGTCTCTCATTACTTTTTGTTTGCCCACTTGTGGTTTCAACAAAACTGTATCTAAATCATTCCATTTTTTACCATCATAGCTGTACAGGATTCGCAAACCTGCATCTGCCGGTTCATGAAAAGAAGTAAACAGGTATGCCTTCTTATTGCATGAAGCAAGAAGAATTAATAATGTGGCACATCCCGATATAATCGGGAAACGATTAAAAATTAAAAATTTCAGTCGCATGGTTTTATTTCTCTAATATCAATACCCAATCGTTTCCGTTTTCTTTCTCACCGGGTGGATTAAAGGTTTTAGTTCTTTCTCCTTTTGCAATCTTCACATACTGATATTTTTTTTCCATAAATCTTGTGTTATACCAAAAAGCATTCTTTGGAAAAAATTTCAATTTTGAAATGTCAATTTTAAAATCTATACCAGTATAAGTATAAAACAGTGCAAAGTTTTTTCCTTTTGTAGCTGCCACCCTTTCATATTTTTCTCCATTGTCAATCACTAACTCCTGTGCAGGTACTCTGTCAAAATAAGACTTACTCAATAGTAGTTTTTTCAAATGCTGCATTTGTGCTGCCCCGGGAGCCTGTAAACCCTCCTGCCATTTTTGTTTTGGAAAGAAAGAAATACCTGAATCTCCCGGTGTATAAAACTGCATCACCGAATTATGTCCGTAAGTAAATCCGGCTCCGCCTGCAAATACACTCCAGTAAGCATAGCGGCGTATTTCATAGTCCTGCCAATATGGTTCATTTGCCTTATGCAAACCGTAAGGAATATCTTCATAGGATGGCTCACCATCCAATGTTGGCTTCACTGGTTTTAATTTATAATCATCGTTTACATATTTCCAGTTGTCTTCGCCATAATGTAATATTTCGTTACTACTCGTATCCTGTGCGTAACTGCGGTGGCCACTTTGAAACATATTAAAGTCCATCCATTGTTCATTTTGAAACCAGGCCGATGAAGAATTTCTTCCCCTTGGATGAAAAGTCATTAAATGTTTTTTATCAATGGAGCGGATGGTACTGCCAATCATGTTCCATTTATCCAATGCATCAGCGCCTTTAATATCGCCACCATTCAGCCAGATGATATTGCTTTTGCTTTTATAGCGGTTAGCTAAAAAAATGGCATATACTCTAGCCTGCTCTACAGAAACATGTTTTATATTTCCACCCCATACAGGAACAAGCCCCATATAAATTCCTCTCTTAGCCGCTTGGTCAATAATAAAATCAACATGGTCCCAATAGCCATATTGCAAATCATCCACTACATGTTCATCATTTATTACCAGTTGTGATACATCTTTATTATGAATAGATGAATCGCCATATGCATTTACCCCAAGGTTAATATCATGTATCAGCATTACCTGTATCACATTAAATCCTTTAGCTTTTCTATCGTCCAGATATTTAATCGCATCTTCTTTTTTACATTTTATGAACAACAACCAGCCGGTATCTCCCAACCAGAAAAATGGTTTGCCATCGGCGGTTTGAAAACATCTTTTATTGGATGATATTTTTAATGGTTGTACTTGAGCAAATACGTTTACACAAACAAGCATCATCGCTGCAAGTAATATTTTTTTTATTAAGCCAGCAGCAGTAATTCTACTCAGCTTCAGTGGCGTCGCACTCTTGTACATAAGTAATTTTATTCAGCTTTTTTAAATACAGGTTTATACGCTTTAATTCCAAAATATAAAATCACCAAAAAACAAATTAATGGAACAGCAAAACCTATTTTAATATTATCATTTTGCCAGTCAATCATTTGGCCCATAATTGGAGGGAGGATTGCTCCACCCACAATTGCCATCACAATTAATGAGCTTCCAATTTTTGTTTCATCTTTTAAATCAACTATTCCCAATGCAAATATGGTAGGAAACATAATTGACATAAAAAACCCAACTATACTCATGGCATAAATAACAATAACTCCATTGCTGAAAATTGCTATCAAACTGAAAACAGCAGCACCAATACTGAATAACACCAACAGTTTATTTGAAGAGAAATATTTGGTTAAAATAGTGCCGATGAATCTTCCTCCCAAAAACAAAGAGCCATACAAATAGCCTAATTTATTACCAGCGGATACTTCATCAACGCCTGCATACTTCATAGCCATGCGTACAAATACACTGGTTACACAAACCTGTGCACCTACATAGGCAAACTGTGCTATTACCGCCCATTTCAAATGCTTATGCCTAAGTACATTTACAAACTGAGAAAATTTTGCAGACTTGGAATCATCTTTTATTTCGGGCAGTTTAAATAAAAAGAACAAAACCGCCACCACTAAAAACCCAAGCCCAATAAACAAATATGTTGTATTAACTCTGGAAGTTTCCATTGCCAGGTAAGCAACTTTTTCTCCCTCAGACATGGCAGTCAGTTGTGCATCTGTATATTCTACTCCGGAAAAAATAAAACGACTGCCTATTAAAGGAGCAATAAAGACGGCTAACCCGTTTACCGCAGCACCTAAATTTAATCTTGTGCTTGCACCTTTCGGTTCACCCAATACAGATGCATAAGGATTCGCAGCAGTTTCTAAAATGGTGATACCACAACCCACAATAAATAATGCAATTAAAAAAAGAAAGTAAGTAGTGGTATTTGCAGCTGGTATAAAAAGTAAGGCACCGATACCCGCTATTATTAACCCGGTAATAATTCCATATTTATAACCCCACTTTTTTAAAATCATTCCGGCTGGTATTGCCATTAAAAAATAAGCGGTAAATATTGCACTGTCTATCAACATGCTTTTAGTATTAGACAGTTGAAAAGCTTTTTTCAAGTGCGGAATTAAAATGCCATCCAGGTTATGGACCATGCCCCAAAGGAAAAATAAAAAGGCAACAAGAATAAATGGTACCAGGTATTTGTTTTTACTGCTATTGTCAGTTTCATTCACTTTTATTGTTTCATTGTGCTGCATTGTTGGTTTTGTTTTTCGACCTCACCCCAACCCCTCTCCAAAGGAGAGGGAACTGGAATTGGGTATTTTATAATTTGAGAATTCTTAAAAAAATATTTTGTGCTTCAATTATGTTTAATTATTTATCAATCCTAATTTCTTTGTTTCTGTATTGTACACTATTTTCCTTTTCCCATCCGTAAGCACATATTCCCCGTTAGCTGATGCAGCAGGTTTCATACCAGTTGCTATTTTCAAAATTTCTTTATCTATATCTGCCGGCAGCACTGGTAAACTTCCTCCTGCCATAAATACCGCCATTCCAAATTCAACATAGCTGTCGCCACTATACATCACTGCCTTGTTGGGAAATTTTTCTTTGTACTCCTTTACCGCCCGGTACACCTGCTCAAAACTGGTTTTCTTTGGCTTCAATAATCTAGCATGTTGCCTTGGTGCTAAATTTTGTCCGCCCTTTGGTTCATAAGTTGTGCCATCATTTTGATAATGCCAATAACGGATGTCGATGATATCAACAACCTTACTTCGTTTTGTATCAGCCAAAATTGCATCTTGCACATCTTTTGTTACGCTTAATCCTATTAAAGCATGCTTGCCGGTTTCTTTTTCCCATGCAGCAATTTCATCTAACCAAAATTGCACAAAATGCAGCGGACCGGTAAACTCTTCGCCTATCAGTTGTATTACACCATTGTTGTCTTTAAAATTATTTAAACACTGGCGAATATATTTTTTATGCAACTCCTTTCTTACCGGGTTCGACAAATCATAAAACTGTTCTGCATAAAAAATCCGTTTGTCACCGGCGTAATTTACAGGCTCCACAAAACCGATGTTGTTAATATTATTTGCTGTGCGCCATGGAAAATCTGCATAGTGTGCACCAGCTTCTATAATGTTATGCTGAAAATAATTTTGGTGCACCAGCAGCA
>JAGVCC010000471.1 GCA_020059395.1 Chitinophagales bacterium
CTTTAGCAATACATTGTACCTGCATGTAACGGAAGCCAGTGTAAGTGAATTGGGGTTGCCAACCACTGTCTCCGCCAGTTGGCAGAGAACTTGATTTAGATTCTTCTCCGTTTAGGATGTATGTAAAATATGAAGGAGAACCTGTTGCTTTTTGACTAACAGTTCCGTCTGCATTCAATACTTCGCCGCAATAAATTTTTACAGTATCGTATTTATTGCCTCTTACTGTAATTGAAGGAATACCAGAGAAATTTTGCCCTAAATCATACATGGTAATTCCGTTTGAAAATTCTTTTTTGCTTACAACAGAAAAGCGTTGCATTACTTTTAATGGTTCCTGCATTTGTGCATTTAATTGTGCCGGACCATTGGTGATAATTACGTTTTTCCATTGGGCTGCATCAAAGCCGGGTTTGTTCCAGTTGGGCTGTTGCAGAGTAGCATCATAATCTTCGCCACCGAATATGCTGCTGTAAATAATGGGTGATGGTGCTGTTTGCCAGCTTTCATCGCTGATGATATTTTCTGCAGTACCATCGCTGTATTCAATAACTGTACGCAGCATCATTTTAGGGTGGCCGTATGCACCGGTCATTTTTCTGTATCGCTGACCGGGTATATAATAAAATCCATTGCCAAGCATTACACCAATTACATTTTTTCCCTGTTGTAAATCCTTCGTTACATCAAAAGTTACATACTGTGCATGTTTGGTATAATTGGTCCAGCCGGGGTCTAAAAAGTGGTTGCCAATTTTATTTCCATTTAAAAACATTTCAAAATGGCCTAAGCCGCAGATGTAAGCAGTGGCAGATTTAATTGTTTTATTAACTGCAAACTCTTTACGCATCATGGGCAATACATTTCTTCTTGCACCCCAGCTTTTTTTACCACTTTGATGCACATGCGGAAAAATGCGTAAAGAATCAACAGGTTCATCATAGCCAATCCATTTTGCACTATACCAGTCATTATTTTTTAATACCCCCATTTGCCAGTAAGCAATTTTACTTATTGCCACATTGCCATTGTTATCCCACACTTTTACTATCCAGTAATATTTTTTTATTGCAGCAAGCGGTTTGCCTTTGTATGCAACTTGTATGGAGGTGCCTGCTGTTACTTTTTTTGAATCCCAGATGTTACCGTTATTTTTTTGAAGTAATTTTTCATCATCGCTTACTAATATATGATAAGCCTTTTGTAATACATTTTTTTGTGTGCTTTGCAATTGCCAGCTAAATACGGGTGTTGCATTATCTACGCCCAGTGGATTTGTGCTGTTTTCAATTTGCAAATTAGTTACAGCTAACTGTGCAAAGCCAGTAAGTGCTTGCAGAAAACATATAGCTATAATCAGCAGTCGTTTCATTTAATTATTTTATTTTTTTCAGCAAGCTTTAGCACCTTGATTGAACATCGTTGCGACGCTCCGTTCAACTTTCTGTTCTTTGCTCAAATATTTTGAACCACATAAGGCAAGAAGAAACATAAGAAAACCTAAAGTGCCTTTGTGCCTTATGTTTTTTTATCAAAACCTTTCTATGCCCTTGCCTGTTACTCATCATTGCACATCCACACTGCTCACCGCCAAACCTGCTGCATTCTCTACAACCAACCGCACTATATAATTACCTGCATTTATTTGAGAGCTGGTATTTATTGTAAACTGATTCCATTTACCGGTCCGGGTAAAAGTAAAATTAACTGCTTCTTCCTGCATCATGGTGCCACCAGCATCCAGCAATTGCAATTTGCCTTTTACTTCCAGCTCTTTACCATAAAAATATTTTACCGTAAAAGAATACCGGTCTCCTACACCTGTTTTAACAGAATAGTCAACAGCAGTTTTATTATTGGTTTTTACCACCGCAGACAATCTTCCGTTTACAGAGTCTTTAACTACATCTTCATTTAATTTTACTGCATTGGTTCTGTATTGGGTGGTAGGTTTAAGGTCGTAGGCGGGCTGCATGTTGGTGGCGGGTTGATATGCAACTAACATAGTATTATCAAAGGGAAAAGTAACTCTTTCGCCCTTTAAAATACGTTTGCGCAATACTTTATAAATAGTGCCCTTATTTTCATCTGTTATTATACTGGCAGCACTGTTTTCAAATGTCTCTAACCAATCGGGTAAATTTCTGTTTCTTTCAATTGCAACAAACAACTCAATATCATTAAGTATATTAAAGGCTACAAATTCCTGTTTACTTTTTTTGTAAAACTGAAACCAGCTTGCACCAAATAAATTTGAAGGCAATGAATTTATAGTAACAGAAGCATCAGCATACTGACTGCTGCCAATATCCAGCCAATGCATTTCTCTGCAGTTTTTATAAGACAAGTTATATATTACCCTATTGAGCGAAGCTCCTTTATTAATATTCTTCTTCAACGATGCTATTGCAATTGCACTTATTAATGCCTGGCCGACTTTAGTTTCCGGAAATGAAATAATAATTTTTCCATTTACTGATTTTGCCTTTATCACTTTTTTCAATGCAGTATTTGTTACAACTTCACTCCAAATATCTAAATCATTCAACACTGTTTTACCATTAACAGCTACATCAAATAACCGCATGCCACTTGCTTTCATACCGCCGCCAATGCCCAGCCAGGGCTCTATGAAATATAACTCCACTAAATATTCCCCTTCGGGCACATCAAATTGATAGTTCAGTTTATCTTTTCCATAACGAAAATCCTGGAACAGTTTCCAGTCATTTGTATTTTTTATTGGAGAGAACGTTCTGCGTTGGCTGGCAAAATTTTCCGGAAGCTCCGGAAAATCTTTTGTCCATGAAGTTGCAAAGTTTTTATCGGCCTTCCAGATATTTCCATTTGCATCAATGTAATCAGGACCACCACAATTAACCCGGTAAACATATTTGTAACCTTTTTGAGGATTCAGCACAGTAGAATATCTATCTCTAAAATCTTTGAATTTTGGTGACTGCGGTAAATGATTCAACACTATTATATCAGTTGAAGCGACTTTCCCATCCACATAACCAACAGCACTCAACACATTATACCGGATGTTTACACTATCCCATTGAAAATGTGTGCCTATTCCATTTTTCTTTTTTATGCCTAATGACGAACCATTTAAATCATTAAACAATTCCACTTCATCGCAGTTAGAATAAACGATGATGCTGTCTTTTATTCCCGGTGTCATCCATCGGTTGGGCCAGGTGTGGGAAACGATATAGACCATTGGCTCTTTATACTTATCCGCATAATTGCTGCGGAACATGTAAAATGCATCGGTTGGTTCTTCCCACGGTGTAAGCAAGCCTTTATAATTTACCGGGCCAATTCTGTCTAATTCCCTCAAGCCTTCGCCGCCTTGCACTCTACCCGGATTATCATGCGAAGTAAGCAACCAAAAAAAATGACCGGCCACACTGTCTTTTACTTTTTCTGCCAAACGGATTTTTTGTTCCATTAATAAA
>JAGVCC010000220.1 GCA_020059395.1 Chitinophagales bacterium
CCGCTGCACATACGCCCCCAGCTTGATATTGATTATACAATCGAAAATCAAAGCATAACAATTTTTGAAGTAAGGCCTAAGTGGAGGCAGCCCGAAGTAATAGAACACCTGCCTGTGGCCAAAGCCACTTATGTAAAAACAGCTACACATTGGAAAGTGTTTTGGATGAGGGCAAGTGGTAATTGGGAGGCTTATCCACCACAACGCACAGTAAAATCAGTTGCCGCTTTTGCAAAGCTGGTGGAAGAAGATAAGCACCATTGCTTTTGGGGATAGTAATAGTAAAGAGGTGACACCTTTTTAAAAAGCGTTACCTCTTACCAGCCCAAAGCATTTTATACTACCTTTAAGCCATAGCAAAAAGCAATGAAAAAGCAAAGTGATATAAAACTGTTTGAAGAAAAAAAGGTACGTTCTGTTTGGGATGAGGAACAGGAGAAATGGTACATTTCCATAGTGGATGTGGTGGCGGTATTAACAGACAGCCCCAATCCGCAAGTATATTGGCGTGTGCTGAAAAAGCGGCTGAAAGATGAGGGAAATGAAACCGTTACAAATTGTAACGGTTTGAAAATGGAGGCACCAGATGGTAAAATGCGGCTCACCGATATAGCGGATACAGAGCAGCTCTTCCGACTTATTCAGTCTATTCCATCACCAAAGGCAGAGCCCTTTAAGTTATGGCTGGCAAAAGTAGCCAGCGAAAGATTAGATGAAATGCAGGATCCTGAATTGAGTATTG
This sequence comes from Chitinophagales bacterium, assembly GCA_020059395.1. Taxonomy (GTDB): domain Bacteria; phylum Bacteroidota; class Bacteroidia; order Chitinophagales; family Chitinophagaceae; genus Ferruginibacter. Next base: position 743 of record JAGVCC010000220.1, read on the forward strand.
ACCGGGCATTGGAACAATATCTTGCTTTGGGCTACAGCGAAAGCTGGATTAACCAGCGCTTAAAAAGCATTGAAATAAGAAAAGAACTGACGGATGAATGGAGGAAGAGAGGGGTAAAAGAAGGGCAGCAGTTTGCCACACTTACAGATATTATTACAAAAGCATGGAGTGAAAAAACCACCAAAGAATATAAAATACTCAAAGGTTTAAAAAAGGAAAACCTTCGAGATAATATGACCAATACGGAACTGATTTTAAATATGCTTGCAGAAGCCTCCACAAAAGATATATCTGCGGCCACTAATCCAGAAAATTTTGCACAAAGCAAAAAAGCAGCAAAACAGGGTGGTAATGTAGCAAGGGTTGCAAAAAAAGCACTGGAAGCAAAAACTGGTAAAAAAGTAGTAACTGCTCTAAATGCTAAAAAAGTATTGAGCCTTGGAAATAAATAATTTTTTATTGGCTGTTTTATGTTTTATACAGAGGTGACACCTTTTAAAAAGGTGTCACCTCTTACCACTTAGTTTACCACCAACGCCACTCCTTCCATTTGCAAACCATCAAACCCACTCACCATAAAATTGCGGATGTTTTGATGGTCGGTACCCGTTGGGTTGCCCAGCACATGCTCCCGGTAAAAATGGCCAAAGCAGTTAAGGGTTTCATCTTTAGTTAAATTATTAAGCAGTGCAAACTGAAAAATTTTGCAGCTGCCGTTGTTTTGTCCGGCTTCGTTATGCAGTGTACCATTGGTAAAAGCGGTGGGTGTAAACTGGTAGTTGGCATCAATAAAGTCTATCACATCTTGAAAAGTGATGGTTTGCGGTTGTGTTTTTATTTGCTGCAGCATAAGGGCTATGGCCTGTTGGTTTAATAAGTTATAAGGCGGCAAAATTAATAAACCTGTGTGTTAAATACCATACCGTTGTTTGTGTATTGCAAATGCAATGGGTGCGTTTTAAAATTTCTATCTTTCCAAAATGAAAAAATGCTGCTTTTTATTTTTGCTGTTGCTTACACAAAAATCCTTTCCGCAATCAAATAACAAAATTTGCATTACGGGTTATTATGCAGGCCCGGCAAAAATGCTGGATAGTTTTCCCACGCAAAAACTCACCCACCTTATTTTTTCGTTTGGCCATTTAAATGGCAACAGGCTGCACATAAGCAATGCAGCAGATACAGCCTGCATACAAAAAATGGTGGGGCTCAAACAAAAAAATCCGGGGCTTAAAATAATATTATCGCTGGGTGGCTGGGGCGGCTGTTATACCTGCTCACCGGTATTTGCCACACAGCATGCAAGAAACGAGTTTGCAGCTTCGGTAAAAACACTCACAGATTATTTTAGTACCGATGGTATTGATCTGGACTGGGAGTATCCTGCCATTGCCGGCCACCCTGGCCACCCGTATGCGGCGGCAGATAAAAAAAATTTTACAGCACTTGTATACAGCCTGCGCAAAGCACTGGGCCAGTCAAAAGAAATAAGTTTTGCAGCAGGGGGCTTCAATCAGTTTATAGATTCGTCTGTTGAATGGAAAAAAGTAATGCGCCTTGCCAATAAAGTGTATGTAATGAGTTATGATCTGGTGCATGGCGCCAGTACCATAAGCGGCCATCATACACCGTTATATTCAACTGCAGTACAAGAAGCAGCTGCCCATAATGCAGTACAGCGCATACTGGCAAAGGGAGTGCCTTCGCACAAAATTGTAATTGGGGCTGCTTTTTATGCCCGTATGTTTGCCGTAACTGATACCATCAATAAAGGGCTGTACCGGCCGGGGCATTTTTACCGTGGTATTTCTTATGCAAATTTGTACGACAGCATTACCACTGCAAAAGG
>JAGVCC010000103.1 GCA_020059395.1 Chitinophagales bacterium
CTCATAACCCTTATACAGCTTTTTTATTACAGTTATTTTTTTATGAGGCTGGCTTTTTACAAAGAAAAGCCAAAAGCATCATCACAAACACATCCTGTATCGGTAATTATTTGCACCCGTGATGAGGCGGCAAATTTAGCAAAAAATTTACCAGGTGCGCTTGTACAGCAATACCGCACCACACATGAAGTGATTGTGGTGGATGATAACTCTTACGACGACAGTAAATATTTGCTGGAAGAATTTCAAAAAGAATTTAAACAACTGCATGTGGTACTGCTTACGCAGGAAGCTAAATTTATACCGGGCAAAAAATTTCCATTAAGCGTAGGTATAAAAACTGCCAAATACGAAACACTTTTATTAACCGATGCCGACTGTGTACCTGCCAGCGAATTTTGGATGGACAAAATGCAGCAGGTGTATGATAATGATACAGAGATTGTGCTGGGCTACGGTGCTTACCATAAAAAAAGTGGTTTGCTGAATAAGATTATACGCTGGGAAACTTTTCATACTGCACTGCAATATTTCAGTTATGCACTTGCAGGCAAGCCTTACATGGGTGTGGGCAGGAATTTAAGTTACAAGAAAGAACTTTTTTTCCGCCACAAAGGTTTTACCGCACACAACCATATTGCCAGTGGCGATGATGATTTGTTTATTAAAACTGCTGCCACAAAAACGAACACTAAAATTTCAGTTAACCCAGAAACCTTTACTTTAAGTGAGCCTGCTAAAACATGGGGCCAGTGGAGAAAACAGAAAAGCAGGCATTATACCACTGCAAAATTTTATAAACCGGTACATAAATTTTTGCTGGGCTTATATTCGTTAACACAATTTTTATTTTATCCCATGCTGGCTGCCTGTATAATTTTTTATGGCTGGCAGTTATCATTAATTGTGTTTGGGATACGTTTTATAATGCAGGCGGTTGTTTATTATTTTGGTATGAAGAGGCTGAACGAAAAAGATTTGTTTCCACTGTTTTTATTTTTTGACATCTGGATGTTTTTTTATTACTTGATGTTTTCCGTTGCATTGGTAAGAAAGCCGAAGAGAGGCTGGTAAAGCCCCTCCTATCCTCCCCGGAGGGGAGAGACAAGGAGAGGATAAAAGCGAAGTTGATTTTTTATTTTTTAGTTTTACTTAATGGAGATTTTACAACAATATTTTACTGATTTTACACCACAGCAATTGCAGCAATTTGCTGCTTTAAAAAATTTATATGCAGAGTGGAATGAAAAAATAAATGTTATCAGCCGTAAGGATATGGATAATTTTTATGAGCACCATGTATTGCATTCCCTTACCATTGCTACACAATTTGAATTTACAAAAGACATGCAGGTAATGGATTTGGGATGTGGTGGTGGTTTTCCAGGTATACCATTGGCAATTTTTTTCCCAGATGTTCATTTTCATATGGTTGACAGCATTAATAAAAAATTAAAAGTGGTGGAAGGTGTGGCCGCAGCAACTGGATTAAAAAATGTAACCGTACAGCACTCCCGTGCTGAAGAAATTAAAAACCGAAAATTTGATACCGTAATAAGCCGTGCAGTGGCACCGCTTAAAGATTTATGGCTTTGGAGTAAACCACTTATTAAAAAAAATAAAATGGCAGGAGAAGCTCCCAATGGGCTTATATGCCTTAAAGGCGGCGACTTAACACAAGAAATATTTGAAAGCGGCTGCAAACCACATGTATGGCAAGTGCAGCAAATTTTTGCTGCGCCTTTCTTTGAACAGAAATATCTTTTGTATATAAAAGTTTAGCAATAGTACCCCCTTTAGGGTATTGCCATTTAAATTGATTTAGCAGAGTTTTGTAAACAGATATGAAAATACCCGTAGCAATAGTAGAAGATAATAACGACATAAGGCTGGCGCTTGAGCAAATTATTGAAATGAGCGACACTTGTGAACTGGCAGGCAGTTGTGTAAATGGTGAAGAAGCATTAATAAAGCTGGCCGATTTTCAGCCTAAAGTGGTGCTGATGGATATTAGCCTTGGCGGTATTACCGGAATTGAGGTGGTGAAAAAAATGAAAGTGGAGTATCCGGAAATACTTTTTATGATGTGTACTATTTATGAAGATGATGAGCAATTATTTGAAGCATTGAGTGCAGGTGCCAGCGGTTATATTCTTAAAAAAACACCTCCCGGAAAATTATTGGATGCTATTGCAGAACTTGTTGAAGGCGGCGCACCCATGAGCAGTCAGATTGCCCGTAAAGTTGTGGCTGCATTTCAAAATAAAAAAGCAGGCGAGCAGGCTGATGCCGCAGCTCTGGATGTACTTTCTAAAAGAGAAAAAGAAATTTTAGAAATGATTGCAAAAGGACTGTTATACAAAGAAATTGCCGACAGCCTTTTTATAAGCACAGAAACCGTACGCAAACATGTAAAGCATATTTACGACAAACTGCACGTTGACAACCGGGTTGAAGCAGTAAATAAATTTTACGGGAGATAGTTTTTCTAAAGTAAATTTTCAGGGAACTACTCTAAACCTTCTTTGCAATAGTATTAGCCCGCCTTTAACATGCTAACGCCGAAATAAAAAAAACGCTGATAATTTTGGAAAACTACACTTCTTTTTTCTTCGACCATAAATAAACAGGAATGCCGGTGCAGGTAATAATTATTCCCAATACAGAATTGATTACCGGTGATGTGCCTTTGTTATAGTTTACAATATCCGTGTATACAGTGCTGCATAAAAAGAAAGCTACAAACAGCACAAATAATAATGGCACAATTGGATAGCCCCATACCTTATAACTGCGTAAAAATGTTTTCATCCGCTTGCGCAAAATAAAAACACCCAACGCACTCATGCCATAAAAAAACCAGCTTACAAAAATGAGCATATCTGTAAGCATATCAAAACTGCCGCTGATTATTAAAAGGCAACTCCAAACTGCATTATACAATAAAGCATTGCCGGGTGTATTATATTTCGGCTGCACTTTACCAGCCAGTTTAAACAGGCTGTTCTCTTCTCCCATTGCAAAAGTAACCCGGCTTGTAGCCAGCACATTTGCATTAGCACTGCCAAAAGTAGAAAGCATTACCAGCAATGCAATTAACACCGCACCGGTGGTACCCCAAACGGCAGCCGCCGCATCAGATGCTACAAAAGAAGAGGCGGATAATTTATCAATGGGCAATACATAAACATACGCCAGGTTTACCAGTGCATATACAATAATGCAAAAAGATAAACCGGTAAATAAACTTTTAGGAATTACCGATTGAGGATTTTTAATTTCTCCGGCAACAAAGGTGATGTTGTTCCACCCATCGTACGCCCAAAAGGCACCGGCAATGGCAGCCATGTAAGCGCTAACCATTGCCATTCCCTGCGGCATAGACATTGCATTGGTGGAAATATTTGCAGCACTTCCTTTACCAGACAAAAGCAACCCACCAATTAAAACAATTATAGCCACTACTTTTAATGCTGTTAACACCCGCTGCAAAGCACCGCCTTGTTTTACGCTAAAATAATTTACTACGGTAAGCAGGAGAATTAAAAATATAGTGAGCATCTTAAGGCCAAAATTTTCCAGTATATAAAAATTACCTACAAAAGGAATATGCAGGTTTACAGAATGCTCAATGGCCACAGAAAATTTTGGCAGCGGGTACAGCACATTTGCATAAGTGCTAAACACATAGGCAATGGATGCATTGCCGGCGGTATTAAAAACAGCAAAAGCGGCCCATCCATACAAAAAAGCAAAGCCATTGCCGTACATTTTTTTAAAGAAAACATATTGCCCCCCAGTTTCAGGAAACATGGCCGCCACTTCTGCATTGCTTAAAGCACCAAACAATGTAATAATGCCTGCCAACACCCAAACAGACAATAATAACAATGGGGAACCTAACTGGCTCCCCATTAAAGCAGGTTTCATAAAAATACCTGAGCCTATTACACCGCCAACTACCAATGCAATGGTGGTGTTTAGTCCCAGGCTTCTTTTTAGTTCGCTCATGCAGTGTTTAGGTTAGGCAATGGCGTCTTTTGTAAATACGCCGTTTACCTGCCGTAAGATATGCAAAGGATTAGTATCTTTTAATGCATCGGGCAATAAATGCTGCGGAAAATTTTGATAACTAACCGGCCTTACAAAACGTTGTATGGCTGCAGTACCTACCGATGTTGTTCTTCCATCTGTTGTTGCAGGAAAAGGACCGCCATGCACCATGGCATCCGCCACTTCCACCCCTGTAGGAAAACCGCCAAAAACTAAACGGCCTGCTTTTTCTTTCATCAATTCTATAATGGAAGATAATGTTGCTGCATCGGCTTCTGTTGAATGTAGGGTTGCAGTTAATTGCCCTTCTATGGTTTTTAAAGCATCCTTAATTTCATCAACTCCTTTACAAAGCACCACGGTTGTTGCAGGGCCAAATACTTCTTCTGCTAATGAAGCATCTGCAATAAAATCTTTTTGGCTTACTGTAAATACATAAGGCACTGCTTCGGTTTTATTTTCATCTGCAGCGACAGTTGCTTTTGATAAAACAGCAACTGCACTGTTTGTTTTTAACCGCTCTACACCCTTACCATAATTTACACAAATACCTTTACTTAACATAGTTGCCGGTGCTGCTTTTTCAATAGCGGCATTCAGTGATTGTAAAAATGTTTCTGTGCCTGCATCATCTGCCATAAACACCAAACCGGGATTGGTGCAAAATTGCCCCACACCCAGTGTAACAGAACCAGCCAAGCCATTTGCAATGGCGGCACCATTTGCTGCTGCCGCACCCGGCAAAATAATTACGGGGTTTACAGCGCTCATTTCTGCATACACAGGTATTGGCTCGGGCCTGTTAACAGCTGCATTAAAAATGGCCATGCCACCATTGCGGCTGCCGGTAAAACCAACCGCTTTTATTGCAGGATTGGTTACTAAACTTATTGCACCTTCATTATTGCAATGCACCATGCTGTACACACCATCGGGCATATTTGTTTTTTTTGCTGCGCTGATGATGGCCTGCGATACCAGCTCATCTGTACCCGGATGTGCAGGATGCGCTTTTACAATTACCGGGCAACCGGCAGCTAATGCAGAAGCGGTATCTCCACCGGCAGCAGAATATGCAAAAGGAAAATTGCTGGCACCAAATACTACCACAGGGCCAACAGCATCCATCATACGGCGTAAATCGGGTTTAGGTAATGGCTGCCTGTCGGGTATAGCGGTATCAATACAAGCGCTTACCCAGCTGCCTTCTCTTAATAATTGAGCAAACATTTTAAGTTGGCTGGTTGTTCTGCCTCTCTCTCCCGTTAACCTTGCTGCAGGCAAGCCACTTTCTGCCATGGCACGGTTTAATAAATCGTCGCCTAAAGCCATTATTTCATCTGCAATCGCATCTAAAAAACTGGCTTTTTCTGTGGGTGATTTTTTGTTGTATACGGTAAAGGCAGCAGCGGCTTTTTGTGCGGCTGCAGTTATTTCTTCGCTTGTTGCGTTATAAAATATTTCGGGCAAAAGGCTGCTGCTGGCGGGGTTTGCAGACTGAAAACTGCTGTTGCCATTAGCTGACAAATCATTTCCGATGATATTTTTTCCTGTAATAGACATTCTTAAAATTTTAGTGCGTAAAAATAGTTTATTAAAGCAAGTTTTTGCAATAATAAAATCAACATAAAATATATACCGGCATTACAGCAGTTTGCAAAACTAAAAACACGTAAAATACCTATATACTGTACGGCTGCATTTAAAATTGCCACTAGAGGTGACACCTCTCACAATAGACTTTAAGTTGCAAATTACTTTAAAGAGGTGTCACCTCTACCATACTAACCCAACCACTGCTTAATTACCTATTTATGTATTTTTTCAAATTTCTATTGTGTTTAAAAAGCTTGACAATTTGTTCCTTTTTTGTGTTGCTTCTGCAACCATTGTTACATGCGCAACAGCAAAAAACTATTATTGAACAGATAAACATCAGCGGTAATAAAAAAACTAAAAAGGCAGTAATTCTAAGAGAGCTGGGATTTACAACAGGCAGTATCGTTTCATTCAAAGAAATTGAACCGCTTTTAATAAAAGCCCGGCAGCAGCTTATTAACACCAGTTTATTTTTAAACGTTAGTGTAAACAACAATGCACTTACAGATTCTACAGTGGCTATTAATATTGCACTTAAAGAAAGATGGTATATTTTTCCTGCACCTGTTTTTTCGCTAGCCGATAAAAATTTAAACTTGTGGTGGCGGCAGCAGAAACGCAGCACACAACGTATTAATTACGGTATGGCATTAGACTATAAAAATTTTACCGGCCATAATGATAATCTGGATATTGGTTTTCAAACCGGTTACAATCCTAGCTGGGGTATTTTTTATAACCGCCCCAATTTGGGTAAAAGACAGCAGCACGAATTAGGTTTTCAATTCATTAATGGAAAAAGCAGGGAAGTAAATTATGCTTCCATGTTCGACAGAAAATCTTTTTACAAAGAAAAACGTTTTTTGCGCTACCATACCGAGGGCAGGATTGCTTACACCTACCGGAAAAATATTTTTACACGCCATTATTTTGCTGCTGGTTTTATGCTGGAAAATGTGGCCGACACCATTGCAAGGCTAAATCCCAAATATTTGGGCAATGGCAGAAGCAAAGTACTGTATCCTGAATTTATTTACAGGTTCAATTATAATGCAACCAATAATTTACTGTATCCTTTAACAGGAAAATCTTTTGTTGTAGAATTGCTGCGTAATGGTTGGGGTAATAAAAAACACATCAACACCACACAGGCAAAATTTGAAACAGGCTTGTATTTTAAGCTGTTTACAAAAACATATTTTAATGCTACTATAAATGGTAAACTAATTTTATCGCAGCAACAGCAGCCTTTTTTAATGTTTCGTGGGCTTGGCTACAGCGATAAAGAATTGTTTAGAGGGCTTGACAGTTATGTGTTGGACGGCAGTGCTTACGGATTGCTAAAAACTAATTTACGCAGAGCCATTTTTTCTACAACAGTGCCTGCTGGTTTTTTACCAAAAGCATTTCGTAAAATCCCCTTTCAGTTTTACCTGAAAGGTTTGTTTGATGCCGGCTATGTAAAAAACAATACGGCAGGTAATAATATGCTGGTAAATCGAATGCTGGTAACAAAAGGTTTTGGAATAGATGTGGTAAGTTTTTACGACATGAATATAACTTTTGAATACACTTTTAACCAATGGAAAGAAAGCGGCTTATTCTTCAGGCTTAAATTTGGATTACAATAAATAATATGACTGATGAATAAACCGCCTGGTATTATTTAGTAGCTGTAATTTGTAACGTTACCTTTAAATTATCCGACATAGAAATGCTGCTGCCTCCTACACCAAAATCTCTGCGGTTGATGTCGAAGCTTCCTGTAAAAACATATCCTTTGTCAGCAGGCGTGGCACTAAAACCAAATTGCACCATTTTAGATACTCCTTTTATTGTAAGGTTACCCACAACAAAATAGCGGCCTGCAACGGTACTCTCAGTAATTTTTGTGCTTACATAAGTTATCAATGCAAATTTTTCCGCATTAAAATATTCACTTTTGCGCAAATGTTTATCTCTGGTATCATTACTTGTATTTACACTGGAAGCATTGACAGATACATTAAAACTGCTGGCGGCTAAATTTTTTGGATCAAAATTTATAGCCCCTTTAAGCCCGGTAAAAGTGCCGTTGGTTTTTACACCAAAATTTTTTATTACGAAAGATACTTTACTAGATGCGTCTGTTGGTGTGTATGTTTGCGACATACCTGTAAAAGCTGCCAGGAGTAATGGCAGTAGTATTTTAAATTTCTTCATTGTATAAGTTGTGTATTTTGAGCAATAGTATTGCCCGCTTTAAAAAAAATATTATTGTAAAGTTGACTGGCCAAAAAGCACTGAAAACTGCTGGCACCAAATTAAAATTTTATTGTGTACTGCAAAATCTGGTGGATTGGCCACTTCATAGGCCTGGTTGCCAGAATTACTTTTTAAAGCACCCAAACTTACAAATTGAGAGGCTGTTGCAGTAGTGGCAACATAAACTTTTAAATCTGGCCCGCCGCTGCTGGTGAAATTTTCTAAGTAAATATATTTTTTACCCTGATAGTCATACAGTTTAGCACTGCCGCTTACTGTATAGCCCATATTGCCGCCAAAAGTTCCTTGTTTTAGTAAGGTGGCTTTGGTGGGATCAAAATTTGTTGTGGTGGTAGTGGTGGTGGTGGTACCGTCGTTTTTTTTACAGCCCGGTAAGGCAAAAAAACTTGCAGCAATTAATACAGCAGATAATAGTTTCATAAAATAATTTTTAATGTTTAAAATTTGTGTGTTACGCCAATAGAAAGCGCTGAGGATTTAAAGCGGAACCTGTCATTTTTTTGGCCGTCTGGTGTGGTTTGTACTTTTGTATCAGTAGTGTATTCTGTAAATAAGAATTGAAAGCCTGCCTTTACGCCCCATTTATTATTTATTTGATACTGCCCGTAAAATTCACTGTTTAGTGAGCCTAAATCATTATCACTTATCAGCAATAAATTAAATGAAGTGGGTTTAGCTGTTGTGGCACTGCCTGCACCATTGTTAGCCAAGTATGAGCCATTTTGTTTGGCACCAAAAGTAAAACCAATGGCATCTATATTAAAACCCAGTGTAATTTTTTTATAAACATTGTAAGTAAAATTTACTGAAACATTCAGCGCATTCAACTGCGCTTTTTTAAATAAAACAGAATCAACATTAGCCACAATATCATCAGCAAAAAAAACGCCTGGGCCTGCTTTACCACTGGTGAGCTTTGCCGGCGCCGTGGTAAAATACTGGTTGCTGCCAAAATAACTGGTAAGCCTTGCCCCTGCACCAATACCAAATTTTTGTTTTTTGCCCAGCTTCCACAAATGCTGGTATGCCAGCGAAGCCGAAAAATTACTGCTGCCAAAAGCGGCCGTAAAAGAAGCGCTTTTATCTAAATGTGTTTTTTGGGCATTAAGATGTAAAAAAATAAAAGTTGCTGTAATAATTAAAATGCTTTTTTTCATACCAGAAATACTTTTGGTTGGTTAATTGTAAAATTTAAAAGAGGTTAAATAGGCGTAACAGTAATTAAATTGCAGTTAATACACTATTTAATACTGTTGCACCATATTATTTTCATAGATATACATATTTTTTGAAGCTCTGGTTTTCAACATAAAAAACTTTTTTAACCAAAAGCCTGTATATTACAACAGTGCTGCATTCATCAACTATTCAACTTTTACGGTTCCACTTTTCATTTTTTCTAATGCCGGTGTATTGGTTTGCACTTGGGCAGGTGCTATATATCAATCCCTGGCATGCGGTTGTAGTTTTTTTCATTCTGCATGTTTTGGTGTACCCTTCCAGCAATGGCTATAATTCTTATATGGACAGAGACGAAACTGCCATTGGCGGTATTGAAAAACCAATGCAGCCCACAAAGCAATTATATTACTGCAGCATTTTGTTAGATGTACTGGCTGTGTGTGTATCTTTTTTCATCAGCACCATCTTTGCCTGCGGCATTTTGCTATATATTATTGCTTCCCGTGCTTACAGCTACCGGGGCATCCGCTTAAAAAAATATCCCGTTATGGGGTATTTAACCGTTGTAATTTTTCAAGGAGCATTAGCATTTGCCTTGGTGTACCACGGTTGCAGCATTTCTAAAACCCTGCAAGTACCCTGGCAATTGATGGTGGCAGCAGCGCTGTTAATTGGTGGCTTTTATCCGCTCACTCAAATTTATCAGCATCAGGCCGATAAAAAAGATGGCGTAACAACTATAAGTTTTCTGTTGGGCTATAAAGGCACTTTTATTTTTACAGCGGTTATTTATAGTTTGGCATTTGCAATGCTGGCTTTTTGGTTTATAAGTACGCTGCAACTAACAAAATTATTAATACTGCAGGCATTTTTTTTACCTGTATTAATTTATTTTTTTTGGTGGGCTAAAAAAGTATGGCGCAATACCAATGCGGCAAATTTTAAATATACTATGCAAATGAATTTACTGGCTTCGGTGTGTACAAACTTAGCATTTATAACCATTTTAATAATACGTTTTTTTGAGTAAGATAATTTCTATTGGCACGGCTGTGCCTGCATACAAACATAAGCAGGATGCCATTTTGCAGTTTATGCAAAAGGTATATGCGCTTGATGAAACCGAAGCAAGAAAACTGCGTTTTTTATATCATCAAAGCCATATTGACTATCGGTATTCTGTAATTGCAGACTACAGTACCGACACAGAAGGCAGGGAATTTTATCCTAAAACTGTAAACGTGGAGCCTTTTCCGGGTGTGGAGCAGCGTATGGCCTGGTATAAAAATTATGCCCCTGCCCTGTCTGTAAAAGCAATAGAAAA
>JAGVCC010000481.1 GCA_020059395.1 Chitinophagales bacterium
ATTGCTGGATGCTACGGCATTGTTTGAAGCTGACCCTGCTGCAAAAACTATTGACGAAGTACTGGTTGCTTATCCAGGGTTTTTTGCCATAGCTGTTTATCGCATTGCACACCAGTTGCTGGAGCAAAAAATTCCATTGCTGCCCCGTATTATCAGTGAGTATGCACACAGCAAAACGGGTATCGATATTCACCCCGGTGCACAAATAGGCAATTCGTTTGCCATTGACCACGGCACCGGTATTGTAATTGGAGAAACAAGTGTTATTGGCAATAATGTAAAAATATTTCAGGGTGTAACGCTGGGAGCATTAAGTGTACAAAAAGAAAAAGCCAGTGAGAAAAGGCATCCTACCATTGAAGATAACGTAGTGATATATTCCGGTGCTACTATTTTAGGGGGACAAACAATTGTTGGCCACGACAGTGTAATTGGCGGTAATGTATGGCTTACAAAAGCAGTACAGCCTTTTTCAATTGTATATCATGAAACTGGTGTAACCATTCAGGATAAAAAAACATTTACAGAACCATTGAATTACTTTATATAAAAAAAACAACAAAATTTTAAACGCTCTGTAAGTCTCCCCTTAGGGGAGGTTTGCAGGAGCCAAAAACATAACGATGAAAGCAAATAATATTTTAGAAACCATCGGCAATACGCCGCATGTAAAAATTAACCGCTTGTTTGGCAACAGCCACAACATATGGATTAAGTTAGAAAAAAACAACCCCGGCGCCAGCATTAAAGACCGCATTGCATTAGCAATGATTGAAGATGCAGAACAAAAAGGCATACTGAATAAAGACAGTGTAATTATTGAACCCACCAGTGGCAACACCGGTATTGGTTTAGCATTGGTAGCTGCTGTAAAAGGTTACAAAATTATTTTAGTAATGCCCGAAAGCATGAGCATTGAGAGAAGAAGATTAATGAGTTTGTATGGAGCTGAATTTGTATTAACACCAAGAGAAAAAGGCATGAAAGGTGCTATTGAAAAAGCAAATGAACTTGCAAAAGAAACACCTAACAGTTGGGTGCCTTTGCAATTCGATAATCCTGCTAATACAGAAATACACCGCAAAACAACAGCTCAGGAAATTGCTAATGATTTTCCTGAAGGGCTGGATTATATTATTACCGGTGTGGGTACCGGCGGTCATATTACCGGAGTGGCTGAAGTGCTTAAAGCAAAATGGCCCAATCTTAAAGTGTTTGCGGTGGAGCCTGAGTTATCACCTGTATTAAGCGGCGGCGCACCATCACCTCATCCATTACAAGGTATTGGCGCCGGATTTATACCATCTATTTTAAACACAAAAATTTTAGACGGTATTATACAGGTAGGTAAAGAAGAAGCCTTTACGTACGCACAACGTTGTGCAAAAGAAGAAGGCATTTTCATGGGTGTATCATCTGGTGCTTCGCTGGCAGCGGTGGCAAAAAAACTGGCAGACATTCCTGCAGGTGCAAAAGTACTTACGTTTAATTATGACACTGGGGAAAGGTATTTGAGTATTGAGGGGTTGTATTAAAGGCCGAAGCCAATCCTATCCTTCCCAGTGGGAAGGGAAATGGAGAAGATGAGAGCGAAGATGAATGGCTGTTGTCATTCCGACGAAGGAGGAATCTGCTGATTAATATTTTTTGTTATCAGCAGTAAAGCAATATTGGGCATCGTTGTGTCACTCACTTGTACGGCAACAACTTTGTTCAACGCATTAAATTCGCCACTTACTAACAACTAAGAAAAACGAAAATATTAAAGTGCAGCATTTCGAAAACATAAAACATAATCACTCCTCCACTCGGAGGAGGTTGGGAGGGACAGTGGGGTCTGTAATACTAGCAGGCGCCGGTTGCGGCGACCCTGAACTGATTACAGTAAAAGCAGCAAAATATTTGCAGGAGGCCGATGTGATATTAACGGACCGGTTGGTAAGTGATGAGATATTAAAAGCATATGCAAACCCTGTTGCCGAAATTGTTTATGTAGGCAAACAAAATAATGCTGCCGCATCTATGCCGCAGCAAACTATAAATGAGTTGCTGGCACATTACGCATTACAGGGCAAGTTAGTGGTGCGTTTAAAAGGCGGCGACATTGCCTTCTTCAGCAATGTGCTGGATGAACTGGAAACACTCGTGTTAAATAATATACCCTACGAAATTATTCCTGGCATCACTGCTGCATCTGGAGCATCTGCTTATGCAGGCATTCCGCTTACGGCAAGAGGCTATGCCACATCAGTACGTTTTCTTACATACTATAAAACAGATATTGTAAGTGATACGCACTGGAAAGAACTGGCAGCTACAAATGATACGCTGGTATTTTATATGAGCAGCGATACGCTGGAAACAGTAGTAAAAAATTTGATTGTAAATAATATCAGCGAAGAAAAATTACTGGCAGTAATAGAACAGGCCACCACACCAGTGCAAACAGTTACAACCAGCAGTTTATATAAATACAATGAAAATATTAAAGGAAAGCAGTTTGCTTCTCCCACATTGGTGATAATTGGAAAAGTTGTGGCATTGCATAAACAATTTGCTTGGCTTAAAACAAATGAACCAACTAATAAACTTTATTTTAAACCTATAACGTAATCTCAATAATAAATCGTCTCCAGGTCCCCCTTTAGGGGATAGGGGCAAAATTAATAAGATGCTGGCCGACGTAAAATTAAAAGTGCTTGATGAGCTGATTAAAAATTCAAACAATGAAGAGTTGATTTGGATGAATGGCTATTTAAACGGTATTGTAAAAAACAAAGTGACCGTTACAACAACTGCTGTGCCTGTTATTTCAGGTGCTGCAAAAAAAATGACCATTGTGTATGGCACTGAAACAGGCAACTCAAAAAGGCTGGCTACTGCTTTTGCAACTAAAGCAAAACAAAACCGCATTGCTGCCAAAGTAGTAGGGCTTGATCAATACCGCATTGCCGATTTAACTAAAGAAGAATATTTACTTGCCGTAATCAGCACACATGGCGAAGGAGAACCACCTGCTGCGGCTAAAAATTTTTATGAGCATATTCATAACAACGGTTTTAAGTTAGATAAGTTAAAATACAGCGTACTGGCATTGGGCGACACCTCCTACCCTTTGTTTTGCAAAACCGGCGAAGATGTAGATGAGCAATTAAATAAATTGGGGGGTAACCGTATTGCTCCCATACAAAAATGTGATGTAGATTATGAGGAGGATGCAGAAAAATGGTTTAACACAGTTATTAAAAGTTTAGAAGTGCCTGCTGCAGCACCTGCAGTTATTCCTGCTGCTGTTACAGCCGCTCCGGCAAAAAAAGGCAAGCAACAATATACCGGCAAAGTGTTGCATGCGGTAAACTTAAACGACCGTGGCTCAAATAAAGAAACATGGCATATTGAAATTTCAGCTGAAGGTGTAGAATATCAGTGCGGCGATTCCATTGGGATAGTTCCTGAAAATGATTCACAATTAGTAACGGATATTATTGCCAAAGTAAATTTAGATGGCAATAAAAGCGTGGAGTATAAAAAAGAAAAAGTCACCATTTACGAATTACTGAAGCGTAAAATAAATATTGTTCACTTAACAGAAAGGCTGGTACAATTGTATGCTGCTGCAACCGGTCATACTATTCCTGCAGGCCGTTATGATTTACTGGATTTATTAAAAAAATACCCTGTAAAAAATGCGTCACAGTTTGAAGAGATACTTGTTACACTAAATGCAATCTCACCACGCTTGTACACTATTGCCTCCTCACCTGCTGCGCATGAAGGCGAAGTACATATTGTAGTGGTGAAAGATCAGTTTACTGCAAACGATAAATTACGTTTTGGTTTATGTTCAGATTATCTGGCTAAAATAAAACTAAACAGTACGCAGCAGTTTTTTGTACAGCCCAACAAACGCTTTAAGCTGCCAGGAGAAAATAAAGATATTATTATGGTTGGGCCGGGCACTGGTATCGCAGCGTTCCGTTCTTTCCTTGCCGAAAGAGATGCCACCGGTGCTACTGGAAGAAACTGGTTGTTTTTTGGCGAGCAGTATTTTACCACCGACTTTTTATACCAAACAGAAATTCAAAACTGGCATCAAACCGGTGTGCTTACAAAAGTAAACCTTGCCTTTAGCCGTGACCAGAAAGAAAAAATTTATGTACAGCATAAAATGCTGCAACATGGTAAGGAATTGTTTGAATGGCTGGATGGTGGTGCATCATTTTTTGTTTGTGGCAAAAAACACCCAATGAGTGGGGATGTGGAAAATGCCTTAGTGCAAATTATACAGCAGCATGGTAACAAAACAGAAGAAGAAGCAAAAAAATATTTACAGCAGTTGGAAGAAGAAGGAAGGTATGAACTGGATGTGTATTAAGACAGCCCCCTCCGCCCCCTGAAGGGGGAACCTGCGAAGATTAAAGCGGAGGGTAGGTCACTCCTTAAAGAGTGGATCACCGGGCAAAAAAAAGAAAGCAGCGCAATAAAGAATACTTTTTTATAAAACACAATTAAAGAAGAATAAAGAAATATAGTACAAGAGTGATTATTTTTTACTCTTTTACTAAAAGATTAAAAAATAATAAACAGCCCGTTGCCTATGAAGCTGAAGAGTGAGTTGTTGCTTGGCTCAAAATAAAAACATAATCTACCAATCGTTCTTCCATATTTCCTCCCCCGTTGGGGGAGATAGAAGGGGCCAAAAATATATTATGAGCAATATTGAAAAAATAAAAACCAGCAGCGATGGTTTAAGAGGCACTATTAAAGAAAGTTTGCTGGATGAAATTACTGGTGCCATTCGTGAAGACGATCAGGCGCTGATAAAATTTCATGGTATGTACCAGCAGGATGACCGTGACCGCCGTGAGGAACGGGCTGCTAAAAAATTAGACCAGCTGTATTCATTTATGATAAGGTTGCGCCTGCCGGGAGGTTTTATTACTGCCGGCAAATGGATTGCAGTAAATGAAATTGCCAATGAACATTCTACCGGAGTAATAAAAATTACCACCAGGCAAACATTACAACTGCATGGCATTTTAAAAAGTCACATTAAGCCAACCATACAAAGTTTTAACCAGGCAAAGCTGGACAGTGTGGCCACCTGCGGCGATATTAACCGTAATGTTACCTGTGCTTCGCACCCGGCGCAATCGCCGCTACATGCAGAAATTTTTTCGTACGCCAATAAAATAAGTAACCTGCTGTTTCCTAAAACAAAGGCCTATTATGAAATTTGGATTAACGAAGAAAAAATTGCAGAGAAAAACGAAGAAGAAGTTGATCCGTTATATCAAGATAGGTATTTACCCCGTAAACTAAAAATTGGCATCGGCATTCCCCCAAACAACGAAGTGGATGTGCTGATTAATGACATCGCCTTAATTGCCATTGAAGAAAATGGTG
>JAGVCC010000257.1 GCA_020059395.1 Chitinophagales bacterium
CTTCTTTTATTTTTCCATCAACTGCCGAATTGATAATTGGTTTTATAAACTCATCAGTAATGTTTTCTTCGTAAGATTTTTTTACTGCACCCAGCATATCTGTTACCAGTGTTCCTTTACCGTTAACCAATGCATCGTAAGCCAGCTGCACTCTTTCCCAGCGTTTATCTCTGTCCATTGCATAGTAGCGGCCTGTAATACTAGCTATAGTTCCTACGGCGGTGTTTAAATGATTTTGCAAATCAGACAAAAAACCAAAACCACTTTTAGGGTCTGTATCACGGCCATCAGTAAATGCATGTATCATTAGTTGTTGCAGTCC
This sequence comes from Chitinophagales bacterium, assembly GCA_020059395.1. Lineage (GTDB taxonomy): Bacteria > Bacteroidota > Bacteroidia > Chitinophagales > Chitinophagaceae > Ferruginibacter. The sequence goes on from JAGVCC010000257.1 coordinate 323, forward strand.
CTGCTCTTTACAAACACTTGTTATGGCTTTTAAGTGATTGGTGTGGGAATGTACACCACCATCGCTTACCAAACCCAGCAGGTGCAGCGTTTTATTATTACCTTTTGCGTAATTAATTGCTTGCAGCAATATTTTATTTTTTTGAAACTCGCCGCTTCGTATGGCAACATTAATGCGTTGCAGCTCCTGATAAACAACCCGGCCGGCACCTAAGTTAAGATGTCCCACCTCGCTGTTGCCCATTTGCCCCTCGGGCAGGCCCACAGCTTCACCACAGGTTATTAAAGTACTGTTAGGGTATTTTGCATATAAAGAACTTACAAAAGGAGTTTTGGCATGCTGTATGGCATCGCTTTTTTTAACCTGGCCCAGCCCCCAGCCATCCATAATAATCAGCGCAACTTTTTTACTTACCATTTATTCTGTTTATTTAAATTTTTATTAAGATTGTAAAACTACTTTATTTGCAACTATTTGCCTTGTAAATGCCACTTATTATGCTAATAATTTACGGGCAGATAGCCGGTTTTAACACAGCTTGGCATAATTTTAGCAAAAATCAGATAGCAAAAATTACCTTTTATGAAGCGATTTTTTACTCTTACGGCCATTTTCTTTTTTGCGGCTTCTTTTACCCTTGCTTTAAGTATTGATGAAGTAGTAGCTGCTATTAAAAGTGGTGATGCAACAGCCGTTGCCCGCCATTTTGATAACACCGTAGAGATTACAATGCCGGACAAAAGCAACAACTACAGTAAAGGCCAGGCGGTAATGGTTTTAAAAGATTTTTTTAGCACTAATGGCGTTAAAGATTTTCAGGTAATACATAAAGGTGAAAATGCGGGCTCTCAATATTGCATAGGAACGTTGGTTACAAAAACGGGCTCCTTTCGCACCACCATATTTATGAAACAAAAAAGCGAAAAGCAAGTACTGCAGGAGATACGTTTTGAGAACAGATAATTCCTGTCAATCACCATATACGAAACCCCGGGATACATTTTCCGGGGTTTTGTTTTTATGTTATTAGCTTTGCTGCATGAACTATAATGAACAATTAACAGGGCTGATTAAAAATGCTTTATATGAGGATATTGGTGATGGCGACCATAGTACATTAAGCAGTATTGATGTAACTGCAAAAGGCAAAGCAGTTTTAAAAATTAAACAGGATGGTGTACTGGCTGGAGTGAAAGTGGCCGAAGTGATTTTCAGTCACATGCAGCCAGATATTGTTTTTAATGCCTTTAAAAAAGACGGTGATGCCATGCAGTTTGGCGAGCTGGCTTTTGACGTGGAAGCCAATGTGCACACAATTTTGCAATGTGAACGCTTGGTGCTTAATACCATGCAGCGTATGAGTGGCATTGCTACACTTACAAAGCAATATGTTGATAAATTACAGGGATATAAAACAAAATTGCTTGACACAAGAAAAACCACTCCTAATTTTCGGCTGCTGGAAAAAGAAGCTGTAAGAATTGGCGGCGGCGTAAACCACCGATTTGGTTTGTATGATATGATTATGCTGAAGGATAACCATATTGATTACTGCGGAGGCATTGAAAAAGCTATTGAAAAGGCCTATACATACGTTCAAACAAAAAAACCAGATTTAAAAATTGAAGTGGAAACTAGGAGCATTGAGGATGTGAAAAAAGTAATGGCAACGGGTAAGGTAAACCGCATAATGCTTGATAATTTTACACCTGCAACAATTATTGAAGCACTTAAAATAATTAATGGGGCATACGAAACGGAGGCAAGCGGTGGCATTAACTTAGATAATTTGGAGCAGTATGCAGCTACAGGAGTGGATTACATAAGCAGTGGCGCTGTAATACACCAGGCCAAAAGCGTAGACCTTAGTTTAAAAGCAAAAACTATTTAAAGCCAATGAGTAAAAAAATAAAATCTTTAAGTGGCCTTGGCGGATTGGTGTATAGCACCAACCCAGATTTTAAAATTGAAGAAGAAATACAGCACACAGATACTTTGCCTGCTGCAAAGCAACTGCTGCGTATTAAGCTGGAAACAAAGCACCGTGCCGGCAAAGCAGTTACACTGGTAACCGGCTTTAGCGGAAAAGATACTGATGCAGAAGAATTGGGCAAGAAGTTGAAGACTTTTTGCGGCACCGGCGGCAGTGTTAAAGACAGTGAAATAATTGTACAGGGCGATAACCGGGACAAAGTGCTGCAATGGCTGCACAAAAATGGTTATAGCGCTGCTAAGAAAGGGTAACTAAGCCTGTTCCGAAATTTCTTCAAAACTCAATGCTCCGCTGGGGCATTTTTTTATTTGAGCCTTTATAGTTTCAGCTTCTTCATGGGTTAATTCTATCCATGGGCGGCGGCGTGGGTTAAAAACCAGGGGAAGGCCTTTTGCGCAAATACCCGAGTGTATGCAAAGTTCCGGTTTCCAAATTACAGTTAAGCTGTCTTTTTGGTATTTATGTGTGGTAACAGGCATAATTATTATGTTTTTGTTATAGTATTAAATGTAGCAAAAAATCATTTTCTCTTTATATTTACACAAAGCTTTTTGTATGGTTTCTAAAATATCTCAGGGTGTAAAAATAAGTGTGGAAACATATTACCAGCCGGATTACAGCAACCCGTTGAACAACGAGTTTATGTTTGCATACAAAATAATTATAGAAAACAATAACAGTTTTGCTGTTAAATTACTTAGCCGTCATTGGTTTATAAACGACAGTAATGGCAGCGAACGGGAAGTAGAAGGCGAGGGTGTGGTGGGGGTGCAGCCGTTAATAAATCCCGGTGAACAATATCAATATATCAGCGGGTGCAACCTGCGCACAGAAATTGGCAAAATGCATGGCACTTACCTAATGGAAAATGTAAACTCAAAAAAGACTTTTACAGCCAGTATTCCGGCTTTTTACATGGCTGCACCTTCAAAGTTGAACTAAAAGTTGCTAAATCCCTATTAAACTGTACCTTTAAACGGTTCAGGTAATGCCTTTAAAAATAACTCTAAAACACAGTGTTCTGCTTGCTGCAGCTATAAATTTTATTCTATGCCTAAATTAATTTTCTCAAACCAGAATAATGAATTTTTTATAAGCCTTAAAAAAGCCGTTGATGCATATTTTGAACAAAACAACATAAAAAAAACCGGCGACTGGAGGTTATTTTCCAAAACAATAATTTTAATAGTTTCGGCAATTGCCATTTACAGTGTTTTAATATTTGTGCAACCCGGTTATGCAGTGGCTTTGCTTTTATGCGGATTGCTGGGTTTTAATCTTGCCAGTATAGGCTTTAGTGTAATGCATGATGCTAACCACGGCAGTTACTGCACAAAACCGTGGCTTAACGACCTGATGGGTTTAAGTATGAATTTTATGGGTGCCAGCTCATACTTTTGGAAACAAAAGCATAACATATTGCATCATACTTACACAAATATTGACGGGCTGGATGATGATATAGCTAAAAGCCCCATTATAAGACAGTGTGAAAGCCAACGCTGGGTACCGGCGCATAAAGTACAACACCTGTATCTATTGCCCATATATGCGCTTTCTACAATTTTTTGGTTGTTTATTATGGATTTTACAAAATATTTTAAGCGTAAAATTTATACAACCGATGCCTGGAAATTATCAACCAGAAACCATGTGATTTTTTGGGCCACAAAAATTTTATACGTTTTCTTTTATATGGTATTGCCAATAATGCTATGGGGCTTTTTACCCTGGTTGGTTGGCTTTTTTATGTTTCATGCGTTTATGGGCCTTACATTATCAATTGTTTTTCAATTGGCACATGTGGTGGAAAATACGGAATTTGATACCATAGCCTTAGATGAAACTAAGCATATAGAAACCGCATGGGCAGAGCATCAGATAAAAACCACCTCAAATTTTGCCATGAACAACAAGGTAATATCATGGTTTGTAGGAGGATTAAATTTTCAAATAGAGCATCATTTATTTCCTAAAGTAAGCCATGTGCATTACCCTGCAATAAGTAAAATTGTTGCTGAAAAATGTAAGGAGTTTAATTTGCCATACAATTATTTTCCTACCATGTCTGGCGCATTTTTATCGCATTTACGAGTAATGAAATGGCTGGGTAAAAAACCAGCACTGCTGCAGCAGCAACTACATGCTGCATAGCAGTAATTATGGTTTGTACTTAGCAGCCTGAAACAAAGCATCGGCATCCATTGCCATTAATTGCTGCAGGGAGTTTTTATTATTTTCTTTCATGAATTTTTTTACAATTTGCCAGCCGGCAAATGCGCCAATATTACCAGGGGATGCATCACCAAGTTCCTGTGTTTTTGGAGATGCGCCAATGTAATTTTTTATAATGTTTTCATCTATACTTTGTAACGAACTGTTTTGCGCAAACATGTTCCATATCTCTTTTTCATGTTCGTAGCACTGTTTCATTTGTTGCTTATTGTAGCCAATAAGCAGGTGTTCATCTGTAAAAGGTAAAAATTTATGCAGCAGGTATAAGCGTTTGCCTTTTTCCACCATTTGCTGTACTAATGGTCTGTCATCTGTTTTTTCAGGAAATATATCATCCACAATATTCCTCATAGCATTTACAGGTATGGCTGCAGGTTCAAAATTTGCAGAAATGTATGATGGATATAACTGCATGCCCTGCTCCGATTTATAAAAAGAAAAATTACCGCCCATGTGCAGCTGCAGGCCTATACCAATGGCATTATTGGTAAGAATATCGCCTTGCAATCCAAATGATGTTTTATAAGAAGCATCTAATGGGCCAATAAAGGTTACAATTTTTGAAGGCAGTTTGTATTCAGGAAAATAATATTTTACAAGCTGAAGCCCCTTTTTTATTTCCGTTTCATACTTACTAAAATTGGCAAAGAGTAACTGAGAGCTGTCATACAGGCTGCGGTAACTGTATAAAAAAGCCATTACTGCGCCACCTGCATTACCATTACCTTCTGCACCCAAAACCTTTTCGGTAAAGTCATTAAAAAAATCAGGGTATTTTGTTTGCAGCTGTTGCACACCAGCAAGCATATTAAGCGTATCTAACTTAAAAAAATCTTTTTCAAATCTTTCTGTTGTTATTTCAATTTTTAAATCAGATACATCCGGCGCTTTATCTGCACTGTTACAGGCTGCCATAAAAAAAATTATGATGCTTACTATGGCTGCAATTTTTTTCATATCATTCTTTTGAAGGTGGCAGCAAAAATACAGCAATGTTTAATAACCCTGTTTTTTGTATGTTAAATTTTGCTTGTGGTATTTTAAAATAACAATGCCCCGGTAATATATCCGGGGCATTGTAAATAAACTAAATATACTTTTACAAAGTAGCCAGCACATCATTCATACTTCTAACAGCAGCAGCACTTTTTTCAAAAGCCGCTTTTTCATCAGCTGTTAAATCTATATCTATAATTTTTTCCCAGCCATTTTTACCAATTACTACAGGCACACCCAGGCAAATATCATTTTGTCCGTACTCACCCTCTAATGCTACGCAGCAGGTAAACAGTTTTTTCTCGTCACGCAAAATGCTTTCTACCAAAGCGGCACCTGCAGCACCTGGTGCATACCAGGCACTAGTACCAATTAGTGCTGTTAAAGTAGCGCCACCAACCATAGTGTCTTTTACAATTTTTTCCTGCTGTGCTGCATTTAAAAATTGCGTAACAGGTATGCTGTTCCATGTTGCTTTGCTTATTAACGGAATCATGGTAGTATCACCATGGCCGCCAACAACTAATGCGTTTAAATCTGCTGGGCTGCAGCCTAAGTGCTGGCTTAGTTGGTATTTAAAGCGGCTGCTGTCCAGCGTGCCACCCATACCAATAATACGGTTTTTAGGTAAGCCAGTAGATTTTAATGCCAGATATGTCATTGTATCCATTGGGTTGCTAATAACAATAATGATGGTGTTGGGCGAATATTTTAAAATGTTTTCTGCCACACCTTTTACAATGCCGGCATTCACACCAATCAGTTCTTCACGGGTCATACCGGGTTTGCGTGGCAGACCGCTTGTAATAACCACCACATCGCTACCAGCAGTTTTAGTATAGTCGTTGGTGCTGCCAACAATTTTTGTGTCAAAGCCAAGCAATGCAGCCGTCTGCATCATATCCTGCGCTTTGCCTTCGGCAATACCTTCTTTAATATCAAGTAAAACCAGTTCGTTACACAATGCGGCACGGGCAATATTATCGGCACAGGTTGCACCCACAGCTCCGGCACCTACAACAGTTACTTTCATGTAAAACAATTTATAAGTTGATGAAATATTTTTTAGCCGCAAAGGTAACTTAATACAGTATTGAATAGTGGTATGTAATCCACATTTTTTACTATAAAAAGGGGTAAAGAAATGATATGAAAACCGGACTTTAATATGATTACAAGGCTTTAAGGGCTAAGCTCCGTTCAGCCATACCTTTGTTTTATCCTTAGCATGCAACAATTCATGTAAATTTATTGTCAATTAATCAAACAGTTTTTATGCGCCTGATACTAATTTTTATTATCGCAGTATTTGTTAGTAGTAGTTGTAAAAAAAATGCGGAAAATGGTAATTGCGTTTTGCTTAAAGAAGGAATATCCGCAAATAATAAACAACAGGTAAATAATGCCATTACCAATTATATAAATAGCCTGCCAATAACTGATTATACAGAAGCGAATGTTAATAAGCTGGTTCAAACAATTACAGGCGGCTGCAACATAAAAGGAGGTTTGTATTGTTTCGATTGTATAAGTACCCTTCCATCGCAAACAGAAATATGGCTGGAGATTACTGCCAGCGGCGGCATCATTCGTAAAGTTATAGACCTTACTTACACACAGGGCACTACAAAAATGAAGTTTAGCAATATGCACGACTAACACGGATTTAACTATTTGCTAAGAAAATTTGGCGGCTTTTTACGTTATGGATTTAATTAAACGTTTCGCCATGATTAAAATATTATTTGCCACAGCCGCTTTTACCAGCGGCTTTTATTTTTTGCCACAAGGCCAACAGGTGTCAGCCAAGTCATATGCCAACACAACGCCTGTTTTAACTGCTGTTTATGATGTTAAAATGAAAGCAGTTGTAATTAAATGGCAGCAAAAAACTGCTGGCGTAAAAAGATTTATAGTGCAGCGAAGCGATGACAATTTTAACTGGGAGGATATTGCCCGTGTGGAAAATCCGCAAAATAACGGGTTGAAAATTTGGCAATACAACGATGTAAAGTCTGATGGCGGCGAAAACTATTACCGCCTGCAAACTGTGGCTACCAGTGGGCAAACAACAAACTCTGGCAGTGTAATGGTTATTACAGGCGGCACACATACTTGGTTAATGTACCCGGTACCTGTTACAGATGTACTTACCCTGCAATATAAAGGCGCTGAAAAAATTACCGGAGTAATAAATATTATTATTCAAAACATGCAGGGCTATGTGCTTACACGCCTGCGTTGTGCAAGTAATACTGTTACTATTAAAATACCTGTTAATAATTTAGGCAAAGGGGTATATGACATAAGAATAACCATAGCAAATGAAGTGGTGTGGAATCAGCGTTTTGTAAAATAGCTTTAGTTATTTTATTGCTTCCAGCAATTGTTTTTTTGTTGCGTTGCCCTGGCTTATAAACACAAACTTGTTTTGCTTATTATATACAGCCAGCACCGGTATTGTTTTAGGCTGAAAAAATTTACCAAAAAACCATGCATAATCTTTACCTGCAAAAATGTTGGGGTATTGCTCCAATTTATTTTTTTGATAAAAGGTTTTTATTTTAAAAAGCGGCTGGCTGCTGGTAAGTACAATTTGAGTATTTGTAATAATTTCGGGTAAACTTAGCAACAGGTCCATTTGATCCTGACAATGGCCACATTCAGGATTATAAAGCATTATAATGGTGGTTTTGCCTGTGCTTAATATTTTGTGGGTAAACAAGGCAGAGTCTGAATTTAATAGATTAAAAGCAGGCAGCATTTTATCTTTTAAATAAGGCGGAGTGGTATCATACTGGCAAAAAGCATTGCTGTAAATAAACAGGGCAGCAATAACTATAATACTTTTTTTCATAGATGTGTTTATTTTAAAGCCCCGGCAATTTCTTTTACTGGTGTACTGCCTATAAACGCTTTTACAAGATTACCTTTTTTATTATACACAAAAATTGATGGTAACGACCGCACTTTATAAAAGGTGCCTAAAAAGTACGAAGGGTCCTGGCCCATAGTAATTACAGGGAATTGAGCAATGTTGTTTTCATTGTAAAAACCTTTCAGGTAATTAAAATCAAGTGGGCTTACCATTACAATTTGCGCTTTTTTAAACAACGTAATTTTTTCTTTCAGCTCTTTGGTTTCTTCCACACAGTTTTCGCAAGTAGGGCTGAATATTATTATAATGGTGGCTTTATTTTTCTTTAAACTTTGCTTGGTAAAAATGCTGCTGTCGGCAATATTTATCAATTTAAAAGTTGGCACTATAGGAAACCGCAGGTACAGCAAAGAGGTATCGGCTTGTGCATGCGCAAAACCTGCTGCAATAAAAATGCCGAACAGTAAAGTAAAAATGTAACGTTTCAATTAAAATTTTTGCTAAAGCTAATTTTTTTGCCTGAAAATGAAATGTTAACTGCATGGTTTATAGTTTTAGGGTTTACATCTTATGCCTGCCGCAAACAGCCCCAACAATAAACGCAGAAGCTACAGCTGCAAACCAATATTTTCTCTTACTTTTGCCGCCTAAATTAAATACGCTTTTATGGCAACAACAGCAGACATACGCAGTGGCCTTATTTTAAAGGTTGATGGCAGTTTATATACCGTTATAGAGTTTGGGCAAAATAAAACTGCCCGTGCGGCTGCAAAAGTTTGGGCAAAATTAAAAGGGGTGGATAATGCCCGTACTATTGAAGTAACCTGGAACAGTGGCGAAACTGTTTTTCCGGTAAGAGTAGAGAAAAAGCCTTATCAATATTTATATAAAGATGATACCGGCTACAGCTTTATGGATACTGAAACTTTTGAGCAAATTACCGTGGCAGAAACTATGATTGATGCGCCCAAATTTTTAAAAGATGGCCAGGAAGTATCGGTATTAATTAATGGTGAAACAGACCTGCCAATGGGTGTAGAACTGCCCGATAAAATTGTGTTACTGGTTACTTACAGCGAACCCGGCATGAGGGGTGATACAGCTACTAAAACTTTAAAACCCGCCACGGTTGAAACTGGCGCCACCGTAAATGTGCCACTTTTTGTAAATGAAGGCGAATTAATAAGGGTGAACACCAAAACCGGCGAATACGTAGAAAGGGTAAAAGCTTAAGCATATAAATAACTTGTAAAAAGGGCTGTTTTTAGTAAAACAGCCCTTTTTAATTTTGTATGGTTTTAACCATATTTTTGGCATTTTTTACACATTTTTAGTTCATTTTAGCCAAAATTGAGCTGTTTTTTCACTTTTTTCTTTTGCTAAAATTTGCAATTATGAATAATCATTCATTACCTTAGCAGCCCCTATGAGGTCATCCAATTAACTAACCAAAAACTTATACATGGACATCAAGCAAATTCAGGAGCTGGTTAAATTGATTAATAAAACCAACATTGGCGAAATAACGATTGAAGAAGAAGGTGTAAAGATTACCGTAAAGCAAAAAAAAGATCCCGTACAACACATAGTTGCTAACGCAGCTCCCGCTACTTATGCCGCAGCTGCCCCTGCTATTGCTGCAATACCAGCCGCAGCGCCGCCAGCAGCAAAAGCTACAACTGAACCCAAAGCTGAAAATTTAGTTACCATTAAAAGTCCCATGATTGGCACTTTTTACCGTCAGGCAGGCCCGGGTAAACCCATTTTTGCGCAAGTAGGAGATGAGGTTACAGCAGGTAAAGTGGTGTGCATAATTGAAGCCATGAAGCTATTTAATGAAATAGAAAGTGAGGTAAAAGGCAAAATAGTAAAAGTGCTGGTGGAAGATGCCAGCCCTGTTGAATACGATCAGCCCCTGTTTTTGGTTGACCCTTCGTAAAACTTCAGTCGTGAATAGTCAGTATTGAGTACAATTTTAGATTGAGGTATTTTATACATCATCGAAGCTTTCCTGCTCACGGCTCACTTCTCACGCAATTATTAATTTCAAACTCACAAGATGTTTAAAAAAATACTGATTGCCAACCGTGGAGAAATTGCATTGCGTGTAATACGCACCTGCAGGGAAATGGGCATTAAAACAGTGGCTGTTTATTCTACCGCAGATAAAGATAGTTTACATGTAAAATTTGCTGACGAAGCAGTTTGTATTGGCAAGCCTGCCAGTATTGACAGCTATTTGAACGTTGCCCATATAATGGCTGCGGCAGAAATAACAAATGCCGATGCTATACACCCGGGGTATGGATTTTTAGCGGAAAACGCCAAGTTTGCAAAAATTTGTGGCGATCATGGCATTAAATTTATTGGCCCCACGCCAGATATGATTAATGCCATGGGTGATAAAATAACAGCCAAGCAAACAATGATTGCTGCAGGTGTACCAGTGGTGCCGGGTGTGGAAGGATTGCTGGAAGATGTTGACCATGCAAAAAGAGAGGCTGCAAGGGTAGGCTATCCGGTGATGCTTAAAGCAACTGCAGGCGGCGGTGGTAAAGGTATGAGGGTGGTTTGGAGTGAGGATGAAATTGAAAAAGCTTTTGATGGTGCAAAAACTGAAGCTGCTGCTGCATTTAAAAACGATGGTATTTACATGGAAAAATTTGTGGAAGAACCACGCCATATAGAAATACAGATAGTAGGCGACCAGTTTGGTCAGGTTTGCCACTTAAGCGAAAGAGATTGTTCTATACAACGCCGCCACCAAAAATTAGTGGAAGAATCTCCCTCGCCATTTATGACGCCGGAGCTAAGAGAAGCAATGGGGAATGCGGCTATTAAAGCTGCAGCTTCAATTAATTACGAAGGAGTGGGGACGGTAGAGTTTTTGGTTGACAAGCACCGTAATTTTTACTTTATGGAAATGAACACCCGTATACAGGTGGAGCATTGCGTAACCGAAGAAGTAATTAACTACGACTTAATTAAAGAACAAATACTGATTGCTGCAGGTGATAAACTTACAGGTAAAAACTACATTCCTGTTATGCATGCTATTGAATGCCGCATAAATGCTGAAGACCCATACAACGACTTTAGGCCAAGCCCAGGGAAAATTACCGTGCTGCATCAGCCGGGTGGCCATGGTGTACGTGTAGACAGTCATGTGTATGCAGGTTATGTTATTCCTCCTTACTACGATAGTATGATTGGGAAACTAATATCAGTGGCGCAAACCCGTCAGGAAGCTATTGATACTATGAGCAGGGCATTAAGTGAGTATGTTATTGAAGGAATAAAAACAACAATACCGTTTCACCAGCAGTTAATGAAAGACCCTAAATTCCGCAGTGGCGATTTTAATACCAAGTTTTTAGAAACTTTTAAAATGCAATAAACTTAATTATACAAACAACATAAAATAAAACCCCGTTGTAAAAACGGGGTTTTATTTTGCATATAATTTGCGGCAGCATTTTACTGTGCCAGGGATACAGTTATTTTTAAACCTGCATTGGTATTGGTTACCGGAGCGCTTGAAGATATATATGGCTTAACCTTGCGCTGTTTAAAGTACAGCTGTACATTAACACGGTTACTTAAAATATAACTGATGGTAGGCTCTATAGTAACTTCTTTACTGCCGCCGGTTGCAAAAGTGGTTTCCTGATCAAGCCGGCTGTTGCTGGTTACATTATCTCTTACGCTCAGGTGCAGGCGGAAACTGATTTCATTTTCCAGCTTGCTGCTGCTTACGTTAGGATTTTTGCTTTGCAAAAATTTAGGCAGGTTAATATTAAATGGAAGTGTTAAACCACGTTTTCGGTAGCCAGCGTCAATACTGTACTCAGTGCTTCTTACTTCGCTTAACTGAAAATCAATCAAACTCATACTTAGCTGCCTGCTTTTAGCATAATTAAATGTGGCCTGCAGCTGATTGGTAAACATCATGTCAATACCCAATAAAGGTGCAAATTGTTCTCCTATAGAAATATTGGGTACCAAGAAAAACGGTATAAAGTTTTTACTGAGTGTATCAAAGAAAGAAGGATACCCAAACTGCGATACATCCTGATAATTTAAAGCAGATGTAAACCCATTCATACTAAGGTTACTTGTATAACCGTGTGACAGGCTGAAGTTGGTAAATATTTTATCCAGCCCTTTCACCCTGCTTAATCCATTGTAATCAATCTTCCAGTTTGGTTTTGGTAAAATACCTTTAAACGGATTTGATTTTACATTGGGGTTATCCTGTTTAATTAAAGAAACTTTATTAGGGTCTTGCCCTGTGTAGGCTGCCACAAAAGCCGGTACTAAAACATCCACCGCATAACGGCCATAACCATAACGGTAACCATCGGCACCAACGCCCTGTGCATTACCATAAGGATTTTTGCTGCCCACACGGTCGCTTAAAATTTGCCTGTAATCCTGAAACTTTCTGAATGTTTCAGAAACACGGTTGGGGTCAAATTTGCTAAATAATGTTTTGTAAGAAATATAGCTTACATCAAAACTGCCGCTTGTATAGGGATTAAGATGGTTAAACTTATAATTTAAGCCAGCACCGCTTGTATCTGCATAGCGGAATGTTTCGCTAAAATTTTTACTGAATGATTTTTTAAGGTTAACACTTATGTTCAAATCTTTAACCGGCTCCAGCATAGCACTAAAGGTAATTGTTTGGTTAAAGCTTTGGCTAAACATGGAGTTAAAGGTGGTATCTTTTGTAATTAAGTTTTTGCCGGCTGCATTATTTAGCCATGCGGTATCTGGCTGCCGGCCCATTATAAAATCAATGCCCGGTGCCATACTGTTCCAGTTTTGGCCAACATATTGGGTACTGTCTGCATAACCGGGCAGGCGTGTATTAGCACTTTCGCTTACACTGCCGCTAACCTGTTTAACACTCGTAAGCAGTTTACCCAGCGCTTTGCCTAAACCTGCAACATAAGGCATTGCGGTTTTATCAACTATCCTTCTTGTTTTTAAAACTTTTTTACCGCTTTTAAGGGTAACCGAATCTTTCACTTTTGTAATGCGGTTTTTCCAGCGCTCCTTATCATCCTTGTTACTGGGTTGTTCTAACTGGCGCAACCATTTGCTTTTTTGGTACAGCCTTGTAAAATCAAGCTGCACTGTTCCTTCTTTTTGCTGACTGTTTTCTATAATGTTACCAAGGTCAACAGCAAGGCGGCTGGCACCTATCCAGCGGTAACCTGTTTGGTAACTAACATTTGCGGTGGTCCAGTCAAGCAATGGTAACTTAGCTGTAGGCAAAGCATATGTAAAGTTGGCCGTGTGGTTGTATATGGTATTGCGGCCGCCTTTCATAAAATTATTCCATACAGTATCTTTTTTCTCTTGTGTATTCAAACGGCCTGCTGGTTCATCAATACGGCTGTTGTTTGTGGCCGTAAAATCAAAGTTTAATGATTTTGTAAAATTCCAGCGCATAATATAGTCACGCTGAAACACAAAGTATTTATCGTAAGTTTCTGGTATTGCGTATTTAGATGCGCCTACGTTACGTGGCCTTACTGCACCAAACTGCCTGTTTACATCTGCCCTGAAACTTAATGTGGAAGGAACATAATTAAAATTAAAATCTTTAATTAAATCAAACCAGTGCCCCCTTGTTTTACGGAAGAATTTTACATTTTTAAACGGCTCAATATACTTGGGCTGCGGTGCAAAATTATACCCCAACACACCGTGGTGTTTTACCACTTCGTTGTTTTCTATAAGTGGATTATGCATTTTTGTTTTAAGGTAGCTGTAGCTTACATCAAAATTACTTACGTCGTACACTTTAGGCTTTTTAGTGCCGGTACGGTTTTTTCGCACATTGGTAAAGTTTACAGTTGTGGTGCTTGTAAAATCAACAGCATCATTTCTTATAGAATCTCTTTGGGCTTTGGGCGCATTGCTTAATTTATCTTTCAGTTTTACATCCTGGTCATAAGGGTCATATTCTGGTGTACTTACTGTTTGTGAGTAGCTTGCAAAAACGGGGATTGATATGGCCGCTTTTTTAGGTGCCAGTTTACCCAAATCTAAAGTGAGCGATGCATCAAATTGCAAAAAGTCATCACGGTAACGTTCGTTTACACGCTGCTCTAATGTACCAAAGCCAGATGAGTGGGCATTGGCAGAAACGGAAAGGGTGCCTAAATCTGCCAGTGTCATATCTGCACGGCCAACAGTCGCCCAGCCGCCATCTTCATCTAACGAAACAAGACGCAACTCATTCACCCATACTTCGCCACAAGCACCTGCATTTAAATTGGTGTTTTCAACGCCTATCAATATGCTGCGTACTTCAGCAAGGTTGGGGCTGCCCATTACAGCATATTCATGGCCATTACCCTGCATCTGTCTGTAAAGGCGGTTAACCGTTGCAGAAGGATCGGCATTGCGTGCCTGCTTTATTCTTATAAGTTGCCGCAGCTCCACATCTAATGAGTTACCAGGATTCCACAATGCGGTATCATACTGTGGCCCATCGGGGTTTAAATTGGCTGCAGCATTTGGTGTAACATTTAACGGTATGCGGATTTGGTAATAGTTACTTGCCAAATCGGTACCTATACGAATTACAGCAGTTAAATCTTTATCGCTTAAACCAATACCTGCTTTGGTTGACGGCTCTGCATGAATAAACATGGCCATTCTTTTATACTGGCGTAAATCTTTATTGGCAAAAGACTGCTGTACACCTCTTGCATCATTCTTTAGCAAATTGCAAAATTGCAGGTTCATTGCCTGCTCATTTAATAGCAGGTTAATGCCATTGGCACTTATAGTTTGCTGGCGCTGTATTTCGCTTGGTGTACGGTAAGGAAAAGGAGAACGCTTATCATTTTCTTCAATATTAACGGCACCTAAAGTAAAGGCAGTAGTGGAAGCTGTAGTTATGGGGTTATAACCACCTGTTGTGTCAATTTTATATTTAAACTGCCGCCAGGTGTTACGGGTTAATTGTAATTGTCCAAAACGTAGTGTTACACTGTCAGCAAAATCGGTTAAAAACATACGTATAAAACGTATGGATTTAAAGTCTGGAATGTTTCCAATTTTTTTGTTGTATTCACTAATAGGAATGCGGAACTGATACCAGGTTTCCTGCCTTGATGTACCATCTGCCAAACCTGTTATGTTAACCACTTTTTTATCTACAATATAGTTACTGCCAATACTCATACTTGGGTCGGCAGCTGGTTTAATATCTACTATGTATTGAAAATACTCTTCTGTTTGATTGAGTGTGTTATCTCTGTTTAAATCTTCCGCATCGGGATATAAAGTAGACGCAGAAGAAAAAATGGAGTTGCCTGCAATAGGCGAATTACCCTGCGGACTGTTTAGATTTTTATAACGGCCTAAAATACCCGTACCCTGTTGGTCGTAATCTTCTCCACGGTAGTTACGGAAGTTATCGCCAGAGGGATCGGCCTTTGCATCTAAATATGCTTTAGAGTTGGGGCCATGTATTGCCAACAGCTGATTTAAATAAGCATTTTGTTTATTAGCTTCTGCAGTATCATTTAATCCATCAAAACCTACATCCTGATATTGCCTGTCGTTTTCGGTATTGCTGAAGGCGTTTGTAACCTGTATGGGATTGCGGGGCACTTTGCCCCAGTTGCTGCTTTCTTCTGGTGATGGTGCATTGGGGGTGTTTAAACCATTTTCATAAAAACGTTTACCGTCTTTTAAAATATCTTCACTTACGTTACCCAGATTGAAATACAATTTACCCCCGGTTGATGATGTTGCGTTAGGCCTGAATTTGGAATTAATGTAAGGGTCCTGCATCCAGAATTCAATAAACTCTATATTGCTGGTTTCAAAATCGCTTTGGTCAATATTACGCATTAAACCGCCCCAGCGTTTATTGGGGTTGGTTAGTTGGCCGTTTGCTTGCACATCTGCAGCATTGCTGTTATAGTTGTAAGGGCCTTTGTCTCTTGGATAAAAAGAAATATCGAAAGTTTGCAAAAAGCTTTCGCCAAAACCAGTGGTACGTTGCGGAAAAATTTCTTTTTGAAATACCTGGCGTACCCGGGGGTCGCTTAGCTCATCCCTGTTGATAATTGGATTATTTGTGGCGTTCACTTGCTGCAGCACCTGTTCAATTTGATACCAGGCAAGTTTTGCCCTGTTTTTTCCATAGTCAATATTGTCATTAGCAGTGGCTTCAGTAAAAAGGGTGTTGCCATTGCGGTCGGTTGCTCCCGCTGGCGTACTTGCCAGTGCCCAAATGTTTTGAGGAAAGCGAAGGTCAATACCACTGCGGCTGCTCTCAAAATCATCTATGTAAGATGTACCATTGTTGCCTTTACCAATTTGCGGCGCATGGCCGGGTTTTAGCATGGCACCTTCGGCAAATACATTAATATTACTACTGGCAGTGGTACTGTAAAAAGGCAGCTTGTCAAGCAATTTACTCAGGCGTGGTAAATCTTTACGGTAATTAACATCCAGCCCATACATAGTATTTCGTATGGGGTCTTCGCCTAAATTAGTTTTATTAAAAAAGGGTCTTTCTCCCAGGCGCACTAAAGTACCACCAAAACTCAGTTGTTCTTTTGCTGTGTTTTTTGCGGCATAATCAAAACGCAAACCCATGTAATTGCGCTGCTGCATACCAAAGCTTGCATTGTTTTCGCTGTTAACCTGCACAGGCAAACCAGAATTAATGATGGCAGTGTTAATTATTTTAATAGTGCCTAAGTCGTAATTAATATCGTAATCAATTCCTTCAATTAAAGTGCGGCCGCCTGCAGTAACTGTTACTGAGCCACGTGGTACGTTGTAGCCAATACTTATATCTCCGCCACCACTAATTTTTGCACTGCCTTTTAGTACAAATCGGTTAAGGTTGGGAAACTGCTGTGCTACTGCTTTTATTGAATCGTATAATGCATAATACAATGTATCTGCAATGCCGGGTGAAGTTGGGTTTGTATAAATTCCCGGCGCAAGGTCACGGCCAAAAGGTTCCAGCACAGGAAACATTATGCGGCTGTATTGTGAGAAAACAGTGTACCCTTCCACATAATCAAAGACACCGTCTGGTTGTGGGTCGCCCTGATTATTTAACCGGTCTAAATTTATTAATGAAATAATAGGGAAGCCGCCGTTTTTATCGCCAAAAGGAACGTAACGTTTTAAGCCCTGACCGGGCTCCTGGTACAAAACATCTAATTTAAAATCTTGTGCAGACAGTGTACCGTAACCAATGGGGTATACGTTCTTCAGCATTAAATCCCAAATAGCTAAATTGGGCCTTTGAGATGTTGCTTTTAGTAATTTTAAGAAAAGTATTTTTTGTGTGGCAGTGGTACTGTCTGGCGGTAAGTCCTGGCTAAACTCACCCACCTGAAAAATTTTACCATTGTAAGAATATTGGTATGCTACTGCTACCACTTCATCTGGCTGCAGCGGCTGGCTTAACGAAAGAAAACCTGCACGTGGGTGCCATGTGTACTGGGTACTATCCAGCTTACGGGCAAATACTTTTTCAAAATCTTCCACCGGTTTTAATGGATTGGGAGACAGGTTGATTAAGTTATTATAAACTAAAGAAGAATTTCTATTAGCCGGGTTTGAGATAATGTTTGAGTAAATTGAGTTTGACGATGGTAAATTGGAAGGCAATCCGGGATTTACAAAGTTTCCATCTTCACCTAAATCCGCAAGGCCCACCACATCTCTTGTATCGGTTGTAGTACCGTTGCGGTTAGTAACCCACACTTCCATTCGCAAAATTTGAACCGGCGCAATCACAGCAGGTAAATTACTCATTACTTTATTATAATTAGCCCTGAAGTATTGCGACAATAAAAAGTGGCGGTTTTCTTCATATTCATCAGCCTTTACCTCAAAAAGCTGTGTGGCACTGCTGCCCTGCAATGTAGTAGTTTGCCTTTGGCTTTTTTGGTTTGCTAAAACCGTGGTGATAGATAATTTACCAAACTGCAGCTGTGTTTTTACGCCAAACAACTGTTGTGCACCCGGTATTAAAGTACTGCGGCTGGGAAAAGATACATTACCCAATTCAAAGCGTTTAACAATTTCGTCATCAAGGCCGGTGTAGTCTAACTTCAGTTGGTTGTCCTGCCCAAAATTGGCCAATGTATTATAGCTAATTGGGAATTTTAGCTTGCCGCCAATGTCTGCATTTACATTCAGCATGGCGTTCATATCAAAATCAAAACCGCCATTTTTACGGGCTCGTTCAGGTAAAGTTGGGTTATTAATTTTTTGGCCCTGGTAACCTGCAGTAATATCCACATTACCCTGAGGGCTTATGTTTATTTTTCCATTGCCAAAAAGGCGGTTAAACAGGTTATCGTAAATAGAAAGTTTGGGCTTTACTTTGCCCCGGTTTAGTAAACTTGTAGTGTTAGCCCTTCTTCTAAAATAGTCTACTTCTGCCTGACGGTTTTTTATAGCCCAGTATTCATCAAAACTGTAAGTGGTTGGCGTGCGGTAATATTTATTGCCAATTTTTTCATACACCACATAGCGTTTGGTTTTGGCATCATATACCACAGAATCACGGTAATTTGAGGGGTTTTTTAGGTCGTAAGTACTGCGGCGGTTGCTGCCTACAGCGTCACCTCTTCTGTCCTGTATGGGGTAATGCAGCGCTGCACCTTTTGGGGGCGTATCTCTTTGAAAGAAATTATTGGGATAAAAATTATTACCTGCGGCGGTTTGTACATAGCCAAACACCAATGCCAGCAGCACTCCACATTTTATCACTTTTGGGAAAAAAGTTTCTCTAATAAGCAACATCCGGTAAAATCAGTTATGTAGAGTTTCTGTCAAATTGCTTTTAATGATTTTTTTATAACATCTTCTAAATTAGATAAATCAGGAGCTGCGAGCAGGGTTTTTTTAACTGCTTGCTCTGCCTGTTGCCGGCTGATGCCAAGGGCTGTTAAAGCATTTAACGCATCCTGCTCCAAACTATTGCCTGCTACAGGCATATTTACCGCACTGGTACTGTGTTTGCCCACTTTATCTTTAAGCTCCAATACCAGCCTTTCTGCCGTTTTTTTGCCTATGCCTTTGATGCTTTCCAGCAGTTTAACGTTGCCCTGCAGTATGGCCGTCGATACTTCCGCAGGTTTTAACGAAGACAACATCATACGTGCAGTAGCTGCACCAATACCAGAAACCCCGATTAATTGCAGAAAAATTTCTTTTTCGGCTTTGTCAAAAAAACCAAACAGCACATGGCTATCTTCTTTTACCTGAAGGTGCACAAACAACTTGCCCTGCTCCAGATTTTGAATATATGCCCAGGTGTTTAAGCTAATGTTTACTTCGTAACCAACACCATTTACGTCAATATAAACCTGTGCGGTTGTTTTTTCAGTAAATTTTCCCTGCAAATAAGCGTACATACTTAATATCCTGTATTAAAAGCGAAAATAAGGATATTTTGGCAGCACTGTTGTTAAAATAAAGGGATATGGTTATGCTGCAGTTGCTACTGTTTATTAAATGACAATTAATGATGCAAAACTGCCGCAGGCAGCTCTTGCTTGGGTTTACCTTGTAAATTATAACTCACTCTTAAACCGTTGCCGCCCCCATTGTCGTAATACACCAGCTTTATGGTATGAAGGCCTTTTTCTAAAAGTGCTTTGTCGGTCTTTTCTTCCATGCCATGCTCACCATTGTTATCAACAATCAGTTTGCTGTCTATGTACAACATACTGCCATCATCACTTATGGTATAAAAATCATACATGCCAGTTGCTTCAATATTGATAAGCCCCGTAAAAATAAACGCAAATTTTTCTTTTCGCACTGCTGCTTCAATACCTATTTTTTTTGTGATGCCTGTTTTTACAGGCTGCAATTTTTCAATATCGGTAATTGTAAATTTATCAGCCTCAAAATAATTGTACTGCAGGCCTTCTGTCATTTTAAATACATCAACTGGTGGCATTATTTCGTAGGTTTTTACTGCTGCAGTTGCAGCATAACTGGTAATAGCACCCTGCTTTACAGCAATTGCTTTTACAGCACTACTTTTATTTATTGTAAAAGGGTTTTTGTACACAGCAGATTTTACTGAGGGCTCAGTGCCATCAGTTGTGTAATAAACGGTATTGCCTTTATCGGCAAGTAAACTTACAGTTGGTTGCATTTTATCATTATACAAAACATTTACCAGTGGCTTTGCTGCAAATCTGCCATAGTTTTCAATTTTAATGGCATAAGCATATGGTGCTTTAATTTTTTCGGGGTTGTATTCCGGCAGTTTTATTTCAACCGTATTGCCAATCTGTTTCCATTGCAATGTTTGTTTTGTTGATAGAAAGCTAATCTTTGTTCCAGCTGGCAGCACTACATCTTTCAATACTATTTTTTTGCTTGATGGATATTTTGGAGAAAGCGCATACAATGCATTTGTTTTTGCATTATAAGTGTAAAGAATTTCTTTAACCGCATAACCGGGGTCGGGGTTAACGGTTATTTTAAGCAGCATATCACCACTGCGGTCTTTATAATCTCTTTTGCCTGAACTCCATTGAGAGCTGGTTTTCCACCTTGTAGTATTATAAATTGCTTCGCCGTTTATTTTTAACCAGTCGCCCATTTGGAGTAAACGCTCCTGCATTATCGGCGGAATTTTTCCATGCTCATCAGGTCCAATATCCAGTAAAAAATTTCCGCCGCGGCTTACTTTATCAATTAACTGCAGTACTAATGATTGCGTGGAATTGTAATCCCAAGCATCTTCTTCCCTGTTATATCCATAACTAAAACCCATACCACGGCTTTCTTCCCAGGCATGGTTTTCAAAATCTAAATCAGGCTGATACTCCGGTGTATAAATACCAGCATGTTTAAAACGTATGCCACTGCCCCAACGGTCGTTTACCACTATTTTTTCTTTCACCTCACTTTCGTTATATAACCAGGTTAAAAACTCTTTACTCTTCCATACTTCGTCACTGGCTTCCCAATCTCCATCCGTCCAAAAAACATCAGGCTGGTAATTATTTATTAGATCTTTCATCTGCGGCCATGTATGTTCTGCAGCAAATTTGTTTTTATCGCTTTTCCACAGTGGATTAAACCACTCGTACAATGAGTAGTACATACCTGCATGTACGGGTGTTTTACGTACTGCTTTAAATAAGTCTGCAATTAAATCCCTTTTAGGCCCCACATCCACACTGTTCCATTTAAAGCCCCATGTTTTATCTGCTTCTTTGCTTGGCCATAAAGTATATCCATCATGATGTTTTGAAGTGAGCACAATATATTTTGCACCGCTTTGCTCAAATACTTTTGCCCACTCATCTGGGTTAAACAGTTCTGCTTTAAAATCGTTGGCTAAGTCGTAATAACTTCTGTCGCCAAATTTTACTTTATGAAATTTTTGCCTTGCCGTATCATTGGTTTGCAAACCATATTGATACCACTCCGCATAGTTACCCTTTGTACACCAGCCCGGCACTGCATACACACCCCAATGAATGAAGATGCCAAACTTAGCATCGGTAAACCATGTGGGCACGGGGCGTTTATCTAAACTTTCCCAAGTGGGTTGGTAGGTTTGCGCAGATAATTTTAATACACAAATAATAAGCAGGCAGGCAATTGTTTGTTTCATCGTTTGTTATTTTTCAATGAGTGCTTCGGGAATTAAGTAGGCAGCTATTTCTCCAATTAATGGAGTCCCCTTTGATTCTAAAACTTTTATCTTAATAAATTGAGCATGAATTTTCGGGAAAGTAAAAATGCGTTTATTTCCAATAGTCGTTATAGATTTTATAGTAAAAACATTATCGCTATTAATACCCCAAGGTGTAATTTCAATTTCTACTTGAGAAATTTTTTGTCCATATTTCTGATACTCACTTAACACCAGACAATTTATAGGAGTACCTGTTTTACTGAACAATCGTATGTAACTATCTGAAGCACCTTTTATTTTTACAAAAGAAGAAAGATTACTGTCGCTAATTTTTTTATTGTAACTGAACCGTTTGCCCTTTGTAAAAGAAATATTATCAAATTCACTGTGTTGAAAAAAACTCTGCTCCCTCAACTTCCTAAACCCCACCAACGCAGCAGAATCATACTCCGTTATCAACCCCCTTCCATCTGGCGGCACGTTCAATAATAAATTTGCACCACGGCCTATGCTTTTTAAATACAATTGAAATAGTTCCTCCGGAGTTTTTACTTTACTGTCTTCCGCTTTATGATAAAACCATCCTGGCCGTATACTTACATCACACTCTGCCGGTATCCAGTATTTACCATTTACATTGCCGGTGTTTAAAGTATCTGTTGAAGGTGCTTTTTCGCCTGGTTCAAAACCGTCGATATTTAAAGTATTCCAATTTGTTTTTCCTGCAATTCCGTTTTCATTACCTACCCAGCGAACATCCGGTCCAACATCGCTAAATATTACTGTATTATGAGAAAGTTTACGCACTGTTTCTTTAAACCGTTTCCAGTCGTACACCTGCTTTTTTCCGTTGGGGCCTTCGCCATTAGCACCATCCCACCACAGTTCCCAAATGGGGCCGTAGTTGGTAAACAGTTCTTTCATCATGCCTACAAATACATCGTTGTATTTTTCGGTGCCATAATCAGGATGGTTTCTGTCCCAGGGCGAAATGTACACGCCAAACTTTAATCCATATTTTTTGCAGGCGGCACTTAACTCTTTTAATACATCACCTTTACCATTTTTCCATTTACTTTCTCTTACTGTATGTTTACTAAACTTGCTTGGCCATAAGCAAAACCCATCATGATGTTTTGCTGTTATGATAATTCCTTTTGCTCCTGC
>JAGVCC010000212.1 GCA_020059395.1 Chitinophagales bacterium
AATTATCTCCAGTCAGTCTGAAAAAAACATACCCTTGTTTACACAGGCCACAACAGTTTTTGAAAAACATGAGGATGATGATTATACAGATTTTTACAGGGAAAGGGGCATTCCGCAAATGCTTTCTCATGTTGGGCCTTGTGCCGATACGGCTGATGTGAACGGAGATGGCCTGACTGATATTTACATCGGCGGAACAGTAAAAAAGCAAGGGCAGTTGTATTTGCAGAATAGCAAGGGCAGTTTTATTAAAAAAGATGTGGCAGAATTTAAAAAGTACACAGGCTTTACAGATGGGGCTGTTTTATTTTTTGACTGTGATAAAGACAACGATAAAGATTTACTGCTTTGCAGTGCCGGCAATGTTTTTTCTGCTGCAGCTAGGGAGCTGCAGCACCGGTTATATGTAAACAATGGTAAAGGAGATTTTACAATTTCAGTAACAGCATTTCCATCTAACAATGATAATATAAGTACAGCTGCCACAAATGATTTTGACAGCGATGGCGACCTTGATTTATTTATTGGCGCAGGATGTGTTACAGGTAACTACGGGCTTACACCACAAAGCCATATTTACATAAATAATGGAAAGGGCGCTTTTGCAGATATGTCCGCAGATTTATGCAAAGAAATACAGCAGGCAGGTATGGTAACAGGTGCGGTATGGGCTAATGCAGATAATGATAATGCTGCTGAACTTGTAATTGTTGGGCAATGGATGACTCCGCTAATTTTTAAATACACAAATGGAAGGTTTGTAAAAATTAAGAGCAGTTTGGATAATTTGCACGGCTGGTGGCAAACTGTGGCAGCCACAGATTTAAATGCAGACGGAAAAACTGATTTTATTTTTGGTAACCTTGGCGAAAATTTTTACCTCAACCCTTCGATGCAAAATCCACTAAAATTATTTGTAAACGATTTTGATGGCAATGGATTTACTGATAAAATTATTACCCGTACAATTGATGGAAAAGATAAACCCGTTTTTATGAAAGGGGAAATGGAGGCACAAATGCCATTACTGAAAAAACAAAATCTGCGGAATAAGGATTATGCAGTAAAAACAATACAGCAATTATTTTCTGAAGAAAAAATTAATGGAGCATTGGTAAAAAAGATAAATTATGCCTCAAGCTGTGTGGCAGTAAGCAGCGCCAATGGCAGTTTTACAATAAATGTATTACCTGTTGAAGCACAGTTTTCTTTAATAAAAACTATTTTACCTGCAGATGTAAACAGCGACGGCTTAACAGATTTAATACTGGCAGGTAACGAATATGGCTTTCAGCCGCAACTTGGCCGGCTTGATGCTAACGATGGAGTTGTACTATTGAATGACGGCAAAGGGAATTTTAAGAATTTAGATAAAAAATACTGTGGTATTAATGTAAGTGGCCAGGTACGTACATTAGTAAGCATAAAAACTAAATTTGGCAGCAATATTGTGTTTTTAAGAAATAACGAGCTGCCCATTTTGTACAAACAAACTAAATAACTGAAGATTTAATAAAGTGCGTTACAAAGTTTCATATAAATTTTTACTGGTAACATGGACAGTTGTTTTTTTACTGATCTCATGCAAGGATAATAAAAAAGTCAGTGAGCCTGTATTATTTGAAACATTAACTGCAGCAATTACAGGGCTTAATTTTAATAACACTGTTACACCAACAGAGGAGTTTAACATGTTTAAGTACATGTACTTTTATAATGGCGGAGGCGTAGGTGCTGCTGATTTTAATAATGATGGTAAAACAGATTTGTTTTTTGCAGCTAATCAAACTGGTAATAAAATTTATTTAAATGAAGGCAAACTCCATTTTAAGGATGTTACAACTGCTGCAGCAATACCGCAGGATGGAGCATGGTCTACTGGTGTATCGGTAGTTGATATCAATAACGATGGTTTGCTGGATATTTATGTTTGCCGGGTAGGTAATTTTGAAACCCTGCATAGTAAAAATCAATTATTAATTTGTAAAGAAATTAAAAACGGACTGCCGGTTTATAAAGATGAAGCAGCGGAATTTGGATTAGATTTTTCAGGGTTCAGCACTCAGGCTGCTTTTTTCGATTATGATCTGGATGGAGATTTAGATATGTATTTGCTGAATCATTCTATACACCAAAACAGTTCCTTTTCCTCACGCAGCCAATTTGTAAATACTTACAGCGAATTATCAGGAGATAGAATATACAGAAACAACGGAAATAAATTTACCGATGTTACAAAACAAACTGGCATAAACAGTTCTTCAATTGGATATGGCCTTGGTATTGCAATTAGTGATATTAATGCAGATGGCTGGCCTGATATATATGTTGGCAATGATTTTCACGAAAACGATTACCTGTATATCAATCAAAAAAACGGAACCTTTAGTGAAGAAACTAATGATCGGCTGATGCATACCAGTAAGTTTAGCATGGGAGTGGATATAGCCGATGCTGACAATGACGGGCTTGCCGAAATTATTACAATGGATATGCTGGCGGCAGATCCTTATATTTTAAAACGTTCGTTAGGAGATGATGATTATGATGTGTTTTACAGCAAAATTGCATCGGGGTATAATTACCAGTATTCAAGAAACAGTTTGCAATATAACCGTGGTAATGGTATGTTTAGCGAAGCAGGTTTGTATGCAGGCCTTGCTGCTACAGACTGGAGCTGGGCACCACTTTGGATGGATTTTGATAATGATGGCTTTAAAGATCTTTTTATATCCAACGGTATACCCAAGCGGCTGAATGACATGGACTACATTAATTTTATTTACAACAGCGAAATACAAAAAAAACTGCTGAATAATGATATGAAGGATAAGGACATGGCGCTGATGGAGAAATTTCCAGAAATTAAAATACCCAATAAGTTTTTTAGCAACAGTGGGGCTTTGAAGTTTACGGATAAAGCCGGGGCAGTAAAAAATGATAAACCCACATATTCAAACGGAGCTGTGTATGCAGATTTTGATAATGACGGTGATCTGGATGTAGTGGTGAATAATATTAATGATGCGGCGCTGCTGTATGAAAATAAAACCGGAAATGCAGCAGCAAAAAATTATATAGATATAAAACTCACCGGGGACGCTCTCAATAAAAATGCCACCGGCGCCAAAGTTGTTTTATTTACAGGCGCCACCATGCAGTTGTATGAAAAAAATCCGGTAAGAGGTTTTTTATCGAGTATAGAAACACCATTGCATATCGGTACAGCCGGTAAGAAAGCAGACTCCGCTTTTTTAATATGGCCTGATAACAGTTATGAAACAATAGAAGTGGATACGCTAAGGCAATCATTGTTGCTGCAGTACAAAAAAGGCTTACCGCAATTTAATTACAGCAGCATCACCGCTTTTAAAGTAAACAGCACAAATGCTGTTACTGATATTACAGCACAAACAGGAATTAATTAC
>JAGVCC010000134.1 GCA_020059395.1 Chitinophagales bacterium
GTACCGGTACTATTAAGCAGCTCTGCAACCGGAATAAGATACCAATTACAACTAAACGGAGTTAACACTGGTGCTGCCATTGCAGGCACTGGCGCAGCGCTGAATTTTGGTAACTATACAGGTACCGGTATGTATACTGTAATTGCATACAACGCCACCACAGGCTGTATTGCACCAATGCAGGGCAGTGCAACTGTGGCTATTTACCCACAGCCTACAGTAACATTAACTGCAGCACCCTACACAAAAGTGTTTCCGGGTTTAACTACTACGTTAACTGCTACAGCTGCTTCAGGTACGCCTGCTTATTCATATACTTGGTTTAAAAATAATTTACCGGTAACAAACACTGGCAATACTTACCCGGTAAATGTTGCCAATATGGGTGAATACAGAGTAATAACTACAGATGCAAATGGTTGTACGGCGCTTTCATCAATACTAACCATTGCAGACTCTGCAAATGATAAACTGTTTATTTATCCCAATCCCAATCAGGGGCAGTTTAATGTAGTTTACTACAACCCCGGCAATACTACAGTTGACCGCACACTGGCAATTTTCAACAGCAAAGGGGAAAGAGTATACTCAGGTAAGTTTAGCGTAAGCCTTGCCTACCAAACTGTACCTATTGACCTGCGCCGCAACGGTGCCGGTGTGTATTATGTTGTATTAGGAGATGCTAACGGTGTTAAGCTGAAAACAAGTGAGGTTTTAATTATAAGATAAAAATCAAAATAACCAATAAATAAAAACTCCTGCTAAATGCAGGAGTTTTTATTTATTAGGATAGCCGCTAACATACCTGTTTCCCTTTATGTAAAAACGGTAAGGATAATCTACAGCTGTGCCTGCACCGTCAATTCCAATGCGCTTACTTACGCCGGTAATGGCTGCATCAACAATACAGCCATCATCATAAATACAAATTTCGGTGCTGCAAAGTTTAATACCCGACTGCTGTTTTGTAATACCCAATGCCCTGCTCATATTGCCGGGGCCCTTTGTAAGTGTATTGTCTAATTTAATTTTGCCTGTACGTTGCAGCATTATATCAATTCCCATTAAAGGTTCAGCAGCTCTTATCAGCACGGCATCGGGCACATCTTTTTTATTGGTTACCACATTAAACAAATGATGCATGCCATAACAAATATACACATAGGCAATCCCAGCACTTCCGTACATATGTTCATTCCTTTCTGTACGCCTGCCACTGTAAGAATGTGATGCTTTATCTGTAATGGCAACATAGGCTTCTGTTTCTGTAATACGTGCACTAGTGAGCTGGCCGTTAAAATTTGTAACGATAATTTTACCCAGCAATTTTTGGGCAGTTTCAATAACATCAGTACTTCTATAAAACTGAATGGGTAACTTCTTCATTTAATACATTGTTTTAATAAATTGACAGCAACAAAAAGCTGTCAGGTAAATAAGTCGCATAAAATCACCACAAATAAAACATAGCACTTTTTTAAATTTTCAAGCGGTAATATTGCTAACTTTAAAGCTAAAATACAAATGCCTGCTGTATAATAAAGCGGGTAGTTCAGCATGTTAAAAGAAATTATTACAGCTATACAGGCTTATTTTAAAACACACCGCTTTATTATTAAGCACCGGTTGTGGAAATGGATTTTAATTCCCGGCCTGTTATACATGCTGTTGTTTGCTGCAGGCCTGTATTTTTTCTGGACAAGCAGCTCCGCCGTAATTGAATGGGGCTTTGCCAAAACAGGTGTACAAAGCTGGCTTGATAAATTTAACGACAGCTGGCTGCGCTTTCTTTTTATTTTTGGCAGAGTAATGCTGCATCTTGTTTTCCTGATGTTTTATTTTTCATTATTTAAATATACTTTTCTCATTATTGGCTCGCCGCTTTTTGCGTATTTAAGTGAAAAAACAGAAGCCATACTTGAAGGCAAAGATTTTCCTTTTAGTTTTCCGCAGCTGTTAAAAGATATTTTAAGAGGCATACGCATTGCATTACGAAATATGTTATGGCAAACTGTATATGCCATTTCGATTTTTATTTTAGCATTTATACCTGTTGTTGGCTGGATAACGCCTTTAATAAGCCTGATGGTGGAATGTTATTATCTTGGTTTTTCAATGCTTGACTATAGTTGCGAAAGACATAAGCTTTCCACTTCTCAAAGCATCAGTTTTATTGGCAAACACAAAGGGCTTGCCATTGGCAATGGCCTTGTTTTTTTATTAATGCACCTTATTCCTTTTTTAGGCTGGTTGCTGGCACCCAGCTATGCAGTTATTGCAGCCACCATAAGTCTGTATGGAGAGAAAGGAGACAACAAACCATTAGCTTAAATTTATGCCTGCAGCTGTTTACTTAATACCAAGTGTGCTGGATGAAATTGCAACACACACTATACCACCATACATTATTGATGCGGTTAAAAATTGTCAGGTAATTTTTGCAGAAAACGAACGTACTGCAAGGAGGTTTTTAAAAAGTATTTGCAGGGAAATTGTAATTGACAATTACGAATGGTTTACCATACACAAAGCCGAAGCAGAGGTTTTACAATTGTTTAAAAGCAAGCTAAAAGAAGAAAAAACAATTGCCATTATCAGTGAAGCCGGTTGCCCCGGTGTTGCAGACCCCGGGCAAATTTTAGTGGAAGCAGCACAACAACTGCATGTTGCTGTAAAACCATTTGTTGGGCCCAGCTCTATCTTATTAGCATTAATGGGCAGTGGCATGAACGGACAGCAATTTGAATTTGTTGGCTACCTGCCAATTGATAATAATGAGAGAATTAAAAA
>JAGVCC010000213.1 GCA_020059395.1 Chitinophagales bacterium
CAAATTGCAAACCGATGAAGAAGGCAATTACTTAACCACCTTACCTGTAGGAAAAGATTATGCATTTAATGTAAACCGTAAAGGTTATTTATTTTATTCTGATAATTTTTCGTTAACTGCAAATACCGATTCTGTTTTTAATAAAGATATTCCGCTGCAGCCAATAGAAACAGGTGCTTTAATTGTGTTGAAGAATATTTTTTTTGATACAAAGAAAATTGAACTGAAGCCAGAATCAATTACCGAACTGGACAAAATTGTACAGCTGCTTAACGACAACCCCAAACTTAAAATTCAAATAAGTGGTCACACCGATAATGTAGGTTTAGCTAAAGACAATTTGCTTTTGAGCAATAAAAGAGCCAAAGCCGTTACCAATTATTTATTGCAAAAGGGAATTTTGATTACCCGTTTAATGGCAAAAGGGTTTGGCAGTGCCAAACCCATTGCAGATAATAAAATTGAAAACGGTAAATCATTAAATAGAAGGACAGAACTGAGCGTCATAAGCAATTAATTACTTCATCTGCCCGCAATCCACCATGTGGTACTCATTTTTATCAATAAAAGCCTTAGCATAAGTGCCGCCGCCATTGTATTGCTGGCGCAAACCAAAGCCCTGGTAAAAACAAGTTTTGCCATTGGCGTATTTTATAAAAATAGTGTACCACTGGTTACTGTATCTATAAATAGGAATGCCAAAATCATTGTTTACTGTTGTCCATCCGCCGTTGGATGAAGAAGCATGAAATTTAACAACGGTGTGTGCATCCATTTTATTTGTAAAACTATTTTGGTACATGTTTATTAATTGTGCTTGTGTAAAACCCATTATCAGCGATGATGATTTTTCTGTCCATTGTTTTGGTAGTGAGGTAATGGCATTTTTTTTTACGGCATTTCTTAAATCATTTACTTTACCAGCTTCATCAAAAACTGCTGCGGCATCTTTTGCCGAAAAATTATAATCAAAAAAATTAGTGTAGTCAATATCCTTACCATACACCGGCTTACCCCAATCATCTACCATTTCGTTAGATACAACTACGCCAACTTTATACATGCCATTTTGCTTAAAGGTATATTGATCATGCTTACGGGCAAATGTGCCCGCCCAAAAATCGCTTTGCTTTCCATCAGAAAAATTTGCAAGATTTGGTATGATATCAAACGTTATAGATTTACCTTTTGCTTGTGCCTCTGTTAATTGAAATTTTTCTATGGTTGCAAATTTATTAATGGTTTCATCCACATCATCATACAAAACAAAATGAACCATAATTCCATCGTCATTGTCAGCAAGTTTTAATGCATCTTTTAAAGTGCCTTTGGTAGCTGTAATTTTTGCATAAATACCATTGGTAGTTGTAAAACTATTTGTTATTACTTCGCCGCCGCCGGTAAAAGTTTTATTTGAAAAAGTTATAGTTAAATCGTTGTTGACAGGTTTGGTAATATTTGCCAGTTCTGGATAATCTTTTGCAAAATGAAAAGTGCCTTTTTCCTCCGATTTTCTGATGTGCTGATACGGATCAAACATTCTTTTATCAGCAACAAAACTGGCTACTGTGTAATGAGAACCGCCGGAACGATAACCATATTGTTGATCGTATAAATAAAAAGTGGTTTCATTTTTTTCTATTGCAGCAACTTTAGTATTTCCCATTATTGCAGGCTTATTGGTTTGAGTTGGCTCAGCAGATGGGATTGCAGCTTGTGCTTGGCTTGGAGCTGTTACTTTATCTTTTGCTTTTCTCAATAGGCCGCCTAGTTGAGCATGGGTGATTGTAATTGTAAAATATAGTATTACAACTGAAAGTATTTTTCTCATCTTTTCAATTTTAAATTTTTTCAAACTAATTTCCACAAATAAAATAGCATAAAAAATCGCCAGCCTTATCTTTATAATCATAGGCAATAGCAATATTATTATCCCGATAAATGGCCAGCTGTGGGTCGGTTTTATACTTTTCAGCCATGCTGGTTTCCATACTAGCTTTAAACTTTTTTAAATCCACTTCTTTATTGCTTACTGTGTGTACGGTATAATGATAGGTTATCATAAACTCATTGTACACAGAGGCGCTATCCATACGTGTATTTTCATCTGTAGCAATCGGGCATTTTTTATTTATTTCTTTTGCTACTTCAAATAAATTTTTATTTACTGCCGTGGATGTTGTTGCGTTGGATGTTTTAGGTGTTGAGTTAAAACAACTACACAGTAAACTGGTTATAAAAACTGCGATAGTTTTATTTTTCATACTGTTGATTATTTGTTTGTTTTTAATAATTCTTCAGCACACTGCTGCCCAATTTGCATTTGATTGTATTTATCTGCATTTGCCTCTTTTTCTGTTTTATATTTTGTTGCCGTTTTTTCTGCATAACAATCGCAAATTTTTTCGGCGGTTTCTTTGGGCACAGCGCCATCGTCAATTTGTTTTTGAGAGTCTTGCATGCACCATTTTTTTGCTACTTCTTTATTCCAGGGTTTTGTAGTGCAGCTAAATAAAAAAATTGTTAGTATTGGGATGATTAGTTTTTTCATGTTTGATTTATATTTTTAAGAATTTTTTATTGTGGTATTTTTTGCTACTTTGTAAGCTCAAATATTTGCAGTAAAAAATAGTATGCTAAGTAGTGGTATCAATTTTAATCTTTATTTTTTACATCCATTTGTGAAGCCACAACTGTATAAGGAGACCCTATTAATTCACAACAGCCTCCGCCAATGCAAGTAAAGCCATCTTCAGATTTTAAAATGCAGCCATCTCCGCCATTGTTTGAACATGTGCATGAAAATTGTGCAACAGCTTTGCCTTTGGAATTTATCAGCAATTGTGCATTGCTATTGTTAGTTTTAATAAAAGAAAAGCCTTTACTTAAAACAAGTTTATTGCTAACCAGCGTTACTCCGGCGGGTAAATCTTTTTTTGTTGCTTCTGATACTACAAACGATTTTGTTACAGTTTGCACGGGTACTGCTTTTGTTTTTTGCCCCTTTGCCGCTACAAATAAGCATATTAATAATGCTGCTAAAATTGTACTCTTCATGTTTATCTTTTTTAAGTTGATTAGATTAAAACTGCCTGTAAAATATTCTTCCGGTTGAATTTACCATTACCAGTTTTCCATTATTTGCTGATAGCATTTTTCCATCGCTGCCATCTAGCTGATTAAAGTATCCATTGCCAGAGTATTGATAAATTTTACCGGCTGTATTAGTTATAAATGTTAGCCCGTTATTATCCACAGCAATATCTTTGGCATCGCTACCCACTATTTGCAACCAAGCATTGTTATTAAACTTATATATTTTACCTACAGTATTAGTTATATAAACCTTACCTCCACCAGCTGCTATTCTAACAGCATCACTCCCTGGCATTTGCTCCCATTTAGTGCCATTGAATTTATAAATTTTGCCAGCCGTATTTACCATCCATATTGCACCATCGTTATTTACAGCCACATCTGTTGCATCACTACCTGGCATTTGTTGCCAGCTATTGTTTGCTAATTGATATATTTTTCCAACTGTATTTACAATAACTACTTTACCTATGTTTGCAGCAATAGATACAGCATCGCTACCCTGCATCTGACTCCACTCTATACCATTGTATTGGTATATTTTACCAGCAGTGTTGGTAATGTATAAATTGCCATTGTCACTTTGTGCTACATCCTTAGCATCACTACCAATCATTAATTTCCATGTATTACTACCCAATGCCCTCGTTGCAATATTAGTTTCACAAGCATCTTTTAAATAATAATGACTTACTATATCGCCTTGTTGTTCCGCATTATAATCATCTAACTTTTTATTTACATCACAGGTATAAGCATAGCCGCCTTCTTTTATCCATTCATATTTAGTGCCTTTTGTTTTATTGGCAATTGCAGTTTTAATATTGCAAAAAATATGATTACCTACAAACTCTTTGGCGTACCAAGGCAAGCCATAGTGTTTTATTTGCCAAGCATGGGTAAGTTCATGTGCAAATATTGCTTTGTTAGTTAGGCAATTTTCGTAAAGGTTACCCATATTCATTCGTATATAGCCTGCACCAATAATGCCACCAATAGTGGGTCGTACATAATATGCTCCATTAACTGGAGAAGTGCCATCAGTTATCGTTATTTCGTACTGTGTAGGAAACTCTCTCGGAAATAAACTCAATGCAAATAAATATTCTTCAGTTGTTATTGCTCTTGCTTTTTCTGCAAATGATGTTGCAACAAAAAGTAATATTGTTATGGTTGTTGATATTTTTTTCATATTTTTTTTTAAGGAGTTTACAGAATTAAATGCACAGAGTTTATATATCATCGCTATCCATCATTTCATTGTCAGAAAGCTTAAGCCACTTGCTATTTACACATATATAGCTTAAAGAAGTTCGCCACCATCTATAATCAGTTCCAGTAAAAAAAACATATTCACAATAAAAAAGTTTATGCGGATTAATACCCCAGCCTGGATCATGATGGTCAAACAATGGCTGGTCGCCATGTGTACCTAAAATTGCAACTACACCTCTGTTTTGTTTAACATCAACGATATCAACTTTGCTTGCATTTAGTATATTTATTGTATAAACCCTTCCCTCTCTTGCAGAGGTCGGAGGAGGAAGCGTTACATAAATAATCCTATTGCCATCATTCTCTAAATCACAAAAAAGTATATGATCATTATCGGTTAGTGTGTAATTATCGTTTACATACTTAGTACTGTAACTTACCGAACCATTTACCCTTAAACTGGAGCTTAATGTGAGCAATGCAGGCCACCCAATTTGTGTGGTGGTATTGGCTACATCATTTATATACACCCGGCTGCCTGCTCTTCCGCCACGTATATAAGTGTCTTCATTTGTACCTTGTTGAAAAGTAGAAGGAAAAGTAGAACCCTGGAAATATGCAGAACCGTTTGTGTTAACTCCTCTTCTTACAAACAAAGAAGCATCTGCAAGTCCAATATCTTTTATACCCACATTGCCACTATTGTTAATACGCATTGCTTCAAAACCATTTACTCTAAAACTTAAAGGATTGTTATCTGTTGTGCCAATAAAATTGGCAGCAGTAGTAGCAGCATTTCCATTTGTTTTCCAGGTATTGTTTATATCGCCATTACATACATAACTAATGTTTGTTACTTCGGCGGCATCTAAAGTATTATTGCCATTATTATCTACACCGCTTTCTATTTTTGTACCACCCGCTGTGCAGTTTACACCTGCTGCTTCTGAAGTTGTTTTTACCAAACTTATTTTTCCATTTGCGCCTGTAGGCAATACTAAATTGATGGTTTGTGTTGGGCTGGTGCCAGTAATAGTAGCACTTGCAGGCGTACCTGTAGCGCCAGTAGTAACTGTGCCTACATTTAAAACATTAGGTGGACCTGCTGGCCCTATCTTACCGTTAACCGCATACAAGGCATAAGGTACACTTAGCATTTCGGTACTGCCCAATGCTAAAAAATTAGTGCCGCCTAAAGGGTCTACTTCTACTTTAATAAATTTTTTTCCGGTACTCCAATCTATTGTGGCAAAGTTGCCTGTAACATTAGTTGAACCACTACCACCAATTGCTGCTGTAAATAACCCCAATTGGTTAGTTGTAAGCAACCTTACTTCGCTATATACATTTGTGCCTGTGGCACTACCATCTAAAATAGTAAACCTTGTACGTATGGTTGCATTGGGAATACTTTGCCCCAGGCTATTACGGGCTACTGCCTGGTAATTAAATTGATTGGGTACTTGTGCAAAAGAATCTTGCAGTATGCAAATAATTATTATGGCAAAAAAGAATTTTTTCATTTAGTAAAGTTTATAATTGAAGAATCAAGCAGGTTTTTTAATACTATTTTTTTTTTGTTTATTGCTACTATTTTGTGAAAGAGCAAAGTGTCATTGTTAAAACTTAATGCAGCAAGGGTATCTATCGTTTGTTCGGTTAAAAAACCTTTATAAGTTTTTACTTTTTCTTTATTGATTATTATATCAAAATAAAAATACCCGTTACTTTTTATTTCCATTCTTTTATAACCACTGTCGTTTTTGCAAAACCATACACCTTCCAGTTTTTGTTTTTTATTAGAAAATGTTTTTGGCATAAAAATTTTACCAATTCCCCAGGCAACTATCGTTAATACAATTGTACCGGTTAGTGTTATCATAAATCTGTCTTTGCCAGCTATGTTTTTTCCAATAAATATCATTGCGGATTAATTAGTTAACTATTTGTATTTAATCCAATTAAAAAAGTGTTGTCTAATTTATTTTTTGAATAGTGTACACACATTTTTTAGGTTTTGTACTTCCTGCTTCGGTAAAATATAATTGCAGGTAATACATACCATTGGCTAAATGTTGAATATTGTATTGTGTGGTAGAAAATGTATTGTAAGCGAACTCATTTGTTTGCAGCAACTTACCCGATGCGTCAAAAAATAAGGTTTTAACATCACCCATTTTTAGCAAGCTTAATCGTAGACTAAATACTCCGGGGCTGGGGTTAGGAAACACCTTTACTTCTGTTTGCCCATAACATTCATACACAGTATCGGCAATAAAAGCCACTGGTTGTAATACGCCTTGCGTAATCATTAAGCCATTGCTTTGCCAACTTTGTATAAGTGGCATTTCGCCAATGGTATAACTTATTACAAAATTACCAGCAGTGCCTTGCGCTGCAGCAGTGCAGGGTGTTTGAACAGTTGTTATTTGTTGTGCAGAAACAGGATAAGTAAGCACCAAAATAAAACACATTGCAAAGCAGAATTTATTCATAGCTTTTAAGTCATTTTAGAGCAGCGTACATCCAAAACCAGCATGTAATTTTGGATTAACTATTTTGTATTGCTTTTTGTAATTCTTGTTACCTTTTGGTTGTTACTATTTAAAAAAACTAACAATTTTCATAAAGCTGTATATAGAAAACCGACGTTTAGGTGTGTTTACTTTTGTAATTATTTTGCTTGGCGTTGATGTAATTTTTGATTTACCCTGCCATAATATCCCAAATGCTGCAATACCATCATTAATAGCATCGTCCATGTTTAGTCTGTTTGCTTTTTTCATACAAAAAATTAAGTGTTAGATAGATGTTTTTTTAGCTGCACAAAAATGGGTAGTCTTTTCCATTTTTATATACCGGAAAGAAGTGGTTTTTAAAAAATACCGCAAAAGAGTGATTTATTATTTTAAGGTTACTAAGTAATTTAATTTTTGTAATTTTCTATTTATATAGATGTGATTGATATATATGCGCCCATATTTTTTTTTTATAACGATTTTTATTTTGCCGGCAATTAAGCTTGTGAGCCAGCAAAAAAGTGTGGTGTATTTTGAAAATATAAATACTGAAAAAGGGCTTTCGCAAAACAGTGTATATGCTATTGCTGAAGATAACTTTGGTTACATGTGGTTTGCCACACAAGACGGATTGAACCGTTACAATGGCAAAGAAATGGTTACCTATTATGCAAGGCAGGGAAAAAGCAAAGCATTAAATTCAGGGTACATCAGGTGCCTGTTTTTTGAAAAAGACGAAAACATTTTATGGTTGGGCACTACGGAAGGTTTATTTGCATACCATACCATACAAGATACTTTTTATTCAATTGCCAATTTGCTG
>JAGVCC010000273.1 GCA_020059395.1 Chitinophagales bacterium
AATCAGGAAAGGGCACCGCAGTTTTTTCAGGAGCGGATAAAACAGTACGATGCGGTGCCCGGTGTTGGTTTTTATAAACCTTTTAAAACAAGCGGTACCGACTATTTTGATGCAAGAGGTTACATAACTTTTGCGGCGGTTAAAAATTATGTGGATGTGCAGTTTGGCTTTGATAAAAATTTTATTGGCAACGGCTACCGCAGCTTATTTTTAAGTGATTGGGGCAACAGTAATTTGTTTTTAAAGCTAAATACCAAAGTGTGGAAACTAAACTACCAGAATTTATTTATGGAGTTAAATCCGCAGTTTAAAAAGGCAGGGGATACATTGCTGGACAGAAAATATGCTGCCATGCACCACCTTAGCATGAACGTAACTAAATGGCTGAATATTGGTTTGTTTGAAGGTGTAATTTTTGGCCGCCGTAACCGGTTCGACTTTCAGTATATGAACCCATTAATTTTTTACCGTCATATTGAAAGCAATAATGGTAGTCGTGATAATGCCATTGCAGGGCTCGACTTTAAAGCCAACATTGCACACAGGGCGCAGGTGTACGGGCAGTTTTTGTTAGATGAATTTATTTTAAGCGACATAAAAAACAAACCCACCAGCTGGACCAATAAGTGGGGCATACAGGCAGGTATAAAATATATGGATGCATTTGGCGTACGTAATTTAGATGTGCAGGTGGAAACAAACCGTGTAAGGCCGTTTACTTACTCTCATGGAGATTCTGTTTCAAACTATACACACTATAATCAACCATTGGCACACCCGCTGGGCGCTAACTTTCAGGAGGTACTGGCAACTGTACAATTTCAGCCTGCACCAAAGTGGTATATAAATGCAAGGGTTATTTACTATTATCAGGGGCTGGATAGTGCAGGTAAAAATTTTGGGGCCAATATTTTCCGCCTTAACAGCACCCGCAGTATGGCCGAAGGTTTTAAAATTGGAAGCGGTAATAAAGCAAATTGCCTAAACGCATTATTGCAGACGAGCTATGAAGTTAAAGAAAATTTGTTTTTTGATCTGTCATTTCAATACCGATCATTTAAAACCCGGTTAACACCGCAAACAAACACCACATTGATAATGGCAGGTATTCGTTTAAATATGTTCAGGCGCAATTATGATTTTTAATATATTTTTCTGTTATTTTTGAAATAACAATTTGTATTTCCTGCCCAAACCTTATTCCACGAAAAGTCATTACCAATGTAATGAGAAAAATTATTTAAGTAACCTTAATCGTTAATGATGGGCCGCAAGTTCACACTGTTTAGTATTGTAATTTTATGTGCTTTAAACACCACAGCGCAAAAAAAAGAAAAACTTAATCTTCCTTTAGAAAGTATATGGAGCGGTTATTTTGACGAAAAAAAACTGCAGACGCATATGCTGCATACCAGCAACCGTTTTGCTTTTATTGAGGCAAAGCCAGAAAATAATCTGCAAATGATTTTTACCCTGGATTTTGAAACTGGCAGGCTGATTGATACTGTTTTCACTAACCAGATAAAGCAGCAAAGCGATTCGCTGCCCATTACCTTTACTTTTTTTGACGATTATGAATTTTCGCCTGACGATTCAAAAATTTTAATTAAAACCCAGGTTGAACGGCTTTTTAATACATCTACAAAAGAATTTAATTACGTGTGGGATATACCCAAAAAAGTAATGAAAGTGGTTACTGCTGAAGGCAAACAATGGTATACCAGCTTTAGCCCCGACAGTAAAAAAATTGCCTACGTACGTGATGGTAATCTCTTTATTAAAAATTTAGAAACTGATGCACTGCAGCCGGTAACTTACGATGGTGCTATGGGGCAAACAATGTATGGCATGGCCGATGGGTTGTATGAAAACAGTTTTGGTATGAAGCAGGCTTACCAGTGGAGCCCCGACGGACAGTATATTGCCTTGCTGCGTTTTAATGAAACAACGGTAAAGTCTTTTCCTATTTCTTACTACGACAGGCCTTACCCGGATGTTGCAAAACAACGATACCCAAAGGCTGGAGAAATGGTGCCTGAGGTTGCTGTATTTATTTACAATATAAAAAACAAAATAATGGTACCGGTTGACTTGGGCGTAAATCCCAATCAATATGTTACTGGCATCAAATGGCACCCCGATGGCAAGAGCCTGTATGTGCAACGCCTCAACCGCACACAAACCCGGTTAGATGTATTGAAAGCGGATTTAAAAACTGGCAGCGCCGCTGTGTTGTTTACCGAAATAAAACCTGATTATATAAAAACAGACCCAGATAATATTTATTTTTTGCGCACACGCAATAGTTTTTTGTGGTTAAGCGAAGACAGTGCTTACAATCAAATTTATGAAGTGACGCAGCTTGGGAATTTTATAAAGAAAAGAAAAATTACAAAGAATGAGTGGGAAGTTGCTGCAATAAAAACTGTAAATGAGGGTACTGGTGATATTTACTTTACGGGCAGCGATGTAAATGCAAGAGAAAGGCATCTGTATAAAATAAATATAGACGGCACAAGGCGCAAAAAACTAACAAATGGTAATGGTGTGCACAGCGTGCAGTTTACCAGCAATAACCGTTATTTTATTGATGAGTACAGTACGGCTAATACGCCATCAGTTTTAGAAATGTATAACAGTGATGGTCGTAGTATTTCTAAGCTTTTGGAAAATAAAGGGCTTAAGCTTAAGCTGGCTGATTATAAAATACCCAATACTGAATTTGTAAGTTTCACCAACAATACAAAAGATGAATTAAAAGGATGGGTTATCAGGCCTTATGAAATTGAAGCTAAAAAAATGCCTGTAATTATTTATGTGTACGGTGGGCAAACCAAACAAGAAGTGCAGGATAAGTGGGATGATAAAACAACCCTTACCATGCGCTGGTTGGCAAACCTGGGCTATTTGGTAGCTTGTATAGACCCAAGGGGAACACCTGGCCGTGGAGAAGTATTTAGAAAAAGCACCTATAAAAAAACAGGCGATGTGGAGCTGGAAG
Organism: Chitinophagales bacterium; assembly: GCA_020059395.1. GTDB lineage: Bacteria > Bacteroidota > Bacteroidia > Chitinophagales > Chitinophagaceae > Ferruginibacter. Next base: position 3,002 of record JAGVCC010000273.1, read on the forward strand.
ATATTGTAGCATTTAAAAACTATTTAAAAAATAACTACAGGGTTGATACCGCAAATGTTGCTGTTATGGGCTGGAGTTATGGCGGCTATTTAGCAGCACTTGCCCAAACAAAATACGCCGGGCAGTTTAAAGCAGCCGTGGCTATTGCCCCAGTAACAAATTGGCGGTTGTACGAAAATGTGTATGCAGAAAGAATGTTGCAAACACCCGGAGAAAATGCAGAGGGTTACAACAATGCATCACCATTAAATTTTGTAAGTAATTACCAAAGCGGTTTACTGCTTATGCACGGCACTGCCGATGATAATGTGCATTTTCAAAACAGTATGGAGTTTAGCAAAGCACTTATTAAGGCAGGTAAACAGTTTGACGAATTATTTTATCCCGATTATCTGCATAATATAAGTGAAGGTGGCGGGCCTGATTATGCCAGAATACATTTGTTTACAAAAGTGGCAGAGTTTTTAAAACAGCAGCTAACTACAGGTAAATAAAGCTTACTCCACCGTAAGCGAAAAAGTAATGGTGCGGCTGTTTATATTATCAATTACGTTAGAAAATTTTAGGTTGGCATCCCTGCTGTGCAGATTACTTAGTCCCCAACCCATTTTTAACTCTGGGGTTAATACAAAATATGGATAATAAAAATGAAAGCCCAATCCGGCTTCAACTCCATAGTCAAACCGATTAAGCTTAATTAAATTTTCGGCTTTTTTTGCGCCGGCGTTGGCAGCCATATCATATTCTGCTTTTACACCACCAATCATATACACTTTAAAATTGCCAATGCGGTCGCTGCTGAATTTTAATTGCACAGGTAGTGCCAAGGAAATTGACTGTACTTTTTTTATAGTTTTTTCTGATTCGCCTCCCACAACATCGGGGTATTTTAAATTATACTCAAATGCTTTTTCGGTAAAAGTGAGATTAAGCGGATAAGTGCGCAGGTTAAAGTGATTGCCTAGTCTTTTATCAACTAGCCAGGCCAAGTTAAGTCCGGTGCTGTTAATACTTTCCACCACCATTACACTATCCCGCTGTAAAAAAATTGGGTGATGAAAGAAATTGAAATGAGAACGGTTAATGCCAAGATTAATACCGAAATGGTAAGGCTTGTCATCGTGGTCTTCCTTATTAAGCCCACCCCTTAATTGTGCATTGCACAAAACGGAGCAAAGCAACAGGCTGATAATAATATAAGTTATTTTGTACCGCAATAAATAGTGCATATTCCTAAGCTAAGTGGTTTACAATAGGTGTTTTTGTAAGCCAGGTTATCTAAAATTGAAGTAAAATTTTTGCCCTCAGGAAATTTTTTAATTGATTCGTCGAGATATTTATATGCGTTGCGGTTTTTACTAAACAACTTGCCCATATTTGGAGCCACTATTTTCATGTATAAATTATACATGCCTTTAACCCCAGGTAACTTTGGCCTGCTGAATTCCAAAACTACTAATTTTCCGCCTGGTTTCAATACCCTCAATAT
>JAGVCC010000464.1 GCA_020059395.1 Chitinophagales bacterium
CGCAGGCTGCCATATATAATCACGGGCCATTGTTTTATCGTAGTTAAGGCTGGTTTTAAGTTTTACATTGTGGCCTTTGTATTTTAATACTTTCATTTCGCCATATACGTTGGCAAAAATGCGGTCAACATCCACATAGTTTTCTAAAATGCTGTTTATACCAATACCGTTTAATGAGTTGGCTCCGTTAAAAATATCTGATGAGCCACCAAAACCATTTAAGTTGGCAGCATCATATACAGGCATGGTTGGTATTGCATTAAGCAGTGAGTTAATTAATGGAGGAATACCACCCAGCAAAATATCATCACGGAAGGTAAGGGTGTTTTCGTGAGAGTGTGTATAGTTAAACGACTGGCCTATTTTAAAAATACCTTTTTCTGCAGAAGTGTTTATTCTGGCTGAGTAACGTTTGTAATCAGGGCCATTACCAACATAAGTTCCTTTTTGATCAAAATAATCAAGGCCTAAATAGTAAGTGCTGTTGGCACCGCCACCACTTAACCCAACGCTGTGGTTTTGGCGGGTGCCTTTTTTAAGGCCTTCTTTTTGCCAGTCGGTATCAATATTTTTTACATAGTTGGCATTGCTGGGGTCGTTAGCCGCAAACAAAGGTTTGCCCGCATTAACCCTGCTTTCGTTATTAAGGGTTTGATATTCTACCCTATTTGTTAAATCCTGTATTTGCCATACTTTATCGGTACCAACAAAACCATTGTAGGTAACTTTTAGTGCGCCGTTTTTCTTTCCTTGTTTTGTGGTGATGATTACCACACCATTTGCGGCAGCGGCACCATAAATAGCAGCTGCTGCTGCATCTTTTAATACGGAAATACTCTCAATATCATTAGGGCTAAAATCTCTTATAGCACTGCCGGGCACACCATCCACAACATAATAAGGCTGAAAACCACCCAGTGTACTAAAGCCCCTTATACGCACATTTGGTGAAGCACCTGGCTGCCCGTCGCTGTTTACCGCCACACCACTGGCACGGCCCTGCAGCAATTGAGAGGCATCACTTGCACTAAACTTTTTTGTTTCCTCCATATTAATGGTGCTTATGGCGCCGGTTAAATCTTTTTTGCGTTGTGTACCATAGCCAATTACCACCACATCATCCAGCGTTTCTACTTGCGAAAGCAGGTTTGCTGTAATGCTCAGGCTGGCTCCTACTCTTACTTCGTAAGTTTTATAACCTACAGCAGTTATCAGTAACACATCTCCTTGTGCAGCCGCAACGCTGAACTTACCGTCTGCGCCACTTAAAGCACTTAGTTTTTTATTTTTTACAATAATGGTGGCACCGTTTACAGCGGCACCATCTTTACCGGTTACAGTACCGGTTACCGGTGTTTGTGCCAGGGCGGGTAATGCAATTAAAAAACTTAGCAAAATGGCCAGTGTGCGCAGCAGCCTTTTTGCAGATAACATTTTGGTGTTACGTTTTTTCATACAGCTTTGTTTTGGTTTTTTTAAAAGTTTATGGCAGCAAGTTTTTATATGCCGCTTTATTATTAAATACAATAGCAGGGGTTAAATAAACAGGTAATTTGTTTGCCGGAAAAAGTTGTGGTAAGTTGTTTTTGGTAAACAACACGGTATAGCAAAACAGCATTGGTTCGTTAATTTAGCAGCTAATCATTAAATATCCGGGTAAAATTGAGCTGAATTATTTTAAAAATGCCGCCATATCGTATCATTACTTCAACAAAACAATTCATTAATCTATTATATTGGTATAGATAAAAGCTGGCTGGCTCATTATTTAATACTTTTAAATTAAGTTGCACACTGTTGAAATTGAAAACATTATTACTTGCTGTTTTATTTTTTGCTGCATTGCCTGCCACTGCACAGCCACATTATTTTCGCCATTACCAGGTAGAAGATGGGTTGAGCAACAATGCGGTGGTTTGCTGCCTGCAGGACAGTAAAGGTTTTTTATGGTTTGGCACAAAAGACGGGCTTGACCGTTTTGATGGTTATACTTTTAAAATATTCCGCAACAACCCCGATGATGCAAAAAGTATTGGCAGCAATTTTATACATGCGTTGTATGCAGATAAAAATAATGTGCTTTGGGCTGGCACCGATAAGGGCCTTTACAGCTACGATGAAACCACAGAAAGTTTTACCCTGCTGCCCACACCACAAATACAGCAGGTAACAGATATTACCATGGACCAAAATGGCAATCTGTGGTTTATATCAAACTTTACATTGTATAAATACCATACCGGCACAAAAAAATTGCAGGCCTTTAGTATTGAAAAATATTTTGAAGCCACTTCGTTATGTACATTAAAAGATGGTACCGTTTGGGTATCGGGCGCCAATGGTTTTATACATAAGTACAATGAAGCGTTGAATAATTTTACACCGTACAACCTCTTCACTCACTCACCAAAAACAGTTAGTAACTGGATAGAGCCTTTGTATGCAGTAAGTGATGGAAGTATATTAGCCGGCACTTCTAATCAGGGTGTAAAACAGTTTTTTCCTGCCACCGGAACTTATAAAGACATACTTACTTACAATGCCGATAAAACTGAAATTTTTGCACGGGCCTTTGTACAAACCGACAGCAGCGAATGCTGGATAGCAACAGAAACCGGTATTTACATTTACAACTTAATTACCGGCGGCAGTGTTAACCTGCATAAAGAGTATCATAATTCATATTCTATTTCCGACAATGCGGTTTATGCTTTTTGTAAAGACAAAGAGGGTGGCATTTGGGCTACCACTTATTTTGGTGGCATAAATTATTATCCTAAACAGCCGGTAATTTTTCAAAAATATTTTCCTGATAAAGAAAAAAATTCCATCTCCGGCAATGTAGTACGAGAGTTGCAGGAAGATAAAAACGGCAATTTGTGGATTGGTACCGAAGATGCCGGTTTAAATAAATTAAACACCGCAACAGGGTTGTTTAAAAACTTTATGCCCACCGGCAACAGCAGCGATGTTTCCTATACCAATATACATGGCATACTGGCCGCAGGCAATGAGCTGTGGATTGGTACTTTTGAACACGGACTGGATGTAATGGATTTGAACACTGAAAAAATTATACGCCATTATGCAAAAGGGCCCGACAGTAATGCACTAAAAAGCAATTTTATTTACTGCCTCTATCAATCTGCACAAAATGAAATTATGATTGGCACCACCGTGGGTGCTTACACTTACAACCGAAGTAAAAATAATTTTTCGCAAATACCCGGCCTGCCGCTGCATGTTTGGTACTCGGCTTTATTAAAAGATAAAAATGATATTATTTGGGCGGGCACTTATGGTAATGGTGTATATTATTATAATACCCGTACCGGTAAGGGTAATAATTTAAGATACAATCCACAAAATAAAACCACCATAAGCAGCGACAGAATAAATGATTTGTTTGAAGACAGTAACCATAATATTTGGTTTGCCACAGAAGACGGTTTGTGTAAATACATGCCAAAATCAAACTCATTTAAAAGATACAACACCACCAATGGCCTGCCTGCAAATTTTATATTAAGCCTTGCAGAAGATAATAACAAACTGCTTTGGGTAAGCACATCAAAGGGGCTGGCATCTTTTAATCCTGCCACCGAAAAAATAAATGTGTACACCAAAGCAAACGGTTTATTAAACGACCAGTTTAATTTTAGCGCTTCTTTTAGAGACAGCCGCGGCACTATGTATTTTGGCAGTGTAAAAGGTTTAATAAGTTTTCATCCTGATAAAATAAGTACTTCACAGTTTTCGCCGCCGGTTTATATTACCGGTTTTCAGGTAAATAATAAAGAGCTTGATATTAATAAAGAAGGCTCGCCATTAAAAAAATCGGTTTCATTAACAGATAAAATTATACTCAACCATACACAATCCACTTTCAGTATAGACTTTGCGTCCCTTAGTTATACCGCACCCGAAATGAGTGAGTATGCTTATAAAATGGAGGGGTTAAGCAAAGAATGGACCTATTTAAAAACCAACCGCAAGGTTTACTTTACAAATCTTGCTGCCGGTACCTATACATTTAAAGTTAAGGCTGCAGCCAGCAACGGCAGCTGGAATACTAAAGAAGCCACAATAGTAATTGAGGTTATGCCGCCTTGGTGGGCAAGCACTTTGGCATATTTCTTATACGCTTTGGCTGCGCTGCTCATTACGCTTTATTTTATACGGTTTTATCACCTGCGGTTAAAAGAAAAAAACAGGCTTAAAATTGAACACCTGGAAAATGTAAAAGAAAAAGAACTGTACGAAGCTAAAATGCAGTTTTTTACCAACGTAGCACATGAAATAAAAACACCCCTTACATTAATAAAAGGCCCGCTGGAAAATGTAATTAAAAAAGCCGGCGAAACACCTGAAATAAAAAGCAGCCTGCGCATAATGGAAAAAAATACAGAACGGCTGGTGGATTTAACCAATCAGCTGCTCGACTTCAGGCAAACAGAAATAAATGGCTTTAGCTTAACATTTACTAAAGAAAATATTATTGAAATAGCCGAAGATATTTTTACCAGCTTTAAGCCCGTGGCAGATAAAAAGGGAATTGACTTCAGCATAAGTACCACACAAAAAGAGCTGTATGCTTTTATTGATTTAGATGCGTTTAATAAAATATTGACCAATTTATTAAGCAATGCCATTAAATACGCAGATACTAAAGCCAGGTTGATTATTTTACCTGTTGCCACTGCCAGCAACACATTTACCATTGAGGTAAAAAACGATGGATATATTATACCGGACGAAATGAAAGAGAAAGTATTTGAACCTTTTTTCAGGCTGAAGGAAACTGAAAAACAAAAAGGCACGGGCATTGGTTTGGCGCTGTCCCGTTCGCTTACACAACTGCACAAAGGCCTGCTGGGTTTAAAAAATACCGAAAATGGAATGAATGTGTTTTATATTACAATGCCATTGTACCAAAACAATTATTAAAATCATCTACTAAAATATTTGTAATGAAACCGCTTATTTTACTGGCAGATGATAATGAAGAAATACTGGAGTTTTTAGAACATGAGCTGAATGAAAAATACACCGTAATAAAAGCACTTAACGGACAGGAAGCGCTGGAGCTGTTGAAAGAAAATGCGGTGCAATTATTAATATCGGATGTGGTAATGCCCGTAATGGACGGCTTTGAATTATGTAAAATAATTAAAACCAATTTTGAACACAGCCACATACCTGTTATTTTATTAACCGCCAAAAACACCCTGCAGGCAAAAATAGAAGGGCTGGAGCTGGGGGCAGATGCGTATATAGAAAAACCTTTTTCGCCAGAATACCTGCAGGTGCAGATAAGCAACCTGCTTACCAACCGCAATAAAATAAAAGAATACTTTGCCAGCTCGCCGCTGGTGCATATAAAAAGTATTGCCTACTCCCGTGCCGATGAGTTGTTTTTAGAAAAGGTAAACGATTGTATTGTTAAACACATAGAAGATACCGCCTTTGATGTGGAGCAGCTGGCAAAGCATTTAAACATGAGTAAGCCAACACTGTACCGCAAGCTAAAATCACTGTCCGACCTTTCGCCTAATGAAATTATAAATATTACCCGCCTTAAAAAAGCGGCAGAGCTGCTTGCTGCAGGTCAATATAAAGTATATGAGGTGGCAGATATGGTGGGCTTCGGTTCTCAAACCAACTTTGGCCGCAGTTTTCATAAACAGTTTGGAATGACACCAACAGAATATGTAAGCCAGAAAGAAGCCGAAAAAAATAAATAGTATTGTCTATGTCATTTTTTTAAAGGTGTAAGCAAATATTCCAGCCCGTTTATTTTTATTTCGTACAGTGTTTGCAGTAATACGCCCAGCTTACCTTTAGGAAAACCCTTGCGGTTAAACCACTCCAGGTATGATACCGGCAGGTTACACAAAACTGTATCCTTATATTTTCCAAAAGGCATTTTCATGTTTACCAATTGCAATAATAATTCTCCGTTTGGCTGTGGTTGCTCTGTATTCAATTGCTGCTATTTTAATGTATAAAGTTATACCAATTAACATAGGAAACCAGTTAACAGCTTAACAGTTTAGCGGGAGAGAATGTATAATGCCGCCATAAAACTACCTGTACTTTTATTAATTTTTATACGGCATTATTGCTTTACGGTTATTAACATAATAGCGTTATTAATCCACTTATTAAACAATAGGCGTTGTTTATCTTTTTTATTAACCAATGTATATATACATTTACTTAACACAATGC
>JAGVCC010000376.1 GCA_020059395.1 Chitinophagales bacterium
AGTTGCCCTGTACCCAAAGCATGGTTGGCAATGGTTAAAATTTCTGCAGGTTGTTTGGTGGGGGCATAAGGAGTATAACGTTCGCTGCCCACGGCCAGCAGCAGCGGGTGCACACCTGCGGCATCTACAGCATGTACTTCTTTTAAACCCGGTATTTCGTTTTGCAAAGCACTGCCGGTTATTTCATGTATCAATTGCCCAAAGCTGGTATCTTCCTGCGGCGGCCTGCCCACAACAGTAAATGGCCAAATGGCATTTTTCCGTGCAAATACTTTATGCACTTTCATCAATGGAAAATCATGCTGCAAACTGTAATAACCAAGATGGTCGCCAAAGGGGCCTTCCGGCTTATTTTCTCCGGGGTACACCTCCCCTGTTATTACAAAATCTGCATCGGTGCTTACACAAAAATCATCGTTGTATGTGTAACGAAACCTTCTTCCGCCCAATACACCGGCAAAAGTCATTTCGCTTATCCCTTCGGGCAATGGCATTACGGCTGCTACACTGTGGCTTGGAGGGCCCCCTGCAAAAACGCTTACTTTTAATGGCTGTCCTTTTCTATTGGCTTTGGTTTGGTGTACGCCTATGCCCCGGTGCAGTTGATAATGTAATCCCACTTCTTCATTCATTACATAATTATTGCCGCTTAGTTGTATGCGGTACATACCTAGGTTCGCATTCATAATGCCGGGTTTGTCTGCATCTTCGCTGTACACCTGCGGCAATGTTACAAAAGCTCCGCCATCCATTGGCCAGTGCTGTATTTGCGGTATGTCTTCTATTTTTATTTGTTGATGTAAAACGGGTTTACTAAGCGGATTTTTTAGCGGCAATGCTTTTAAAGCTGCTACACCTGCACTAAAATTTTTTATGGGATGTTTGATGGCTTTAACAGGATCGTTCTTTAACTCAATCAATTGCTGTACTACCTGTAAGGTATCTCTAAAAATAAATTTGCTGCGTTGCAGTGTACCAAAAATATTTGATGCTGCCCTGAACCTGCTGCCTTTTACATTTTCGAATAATAACGCAGGGCCGCCGGCCTCATGCACCCTCAGGTGTACAGCAGCCATTTCAAGATTGGGGTCAACCGCTTCTTTAATGCGTATGAGCTGATTATTTTTTTCTAAATCCAGTAAACAATCTTCCAGCGATTTGTAGGCCATCTGTTTTATTTATACAAATGTAAAACAGATAAAGGGGAATATTGTTTGCACAGTAGGTTGCGGTTTAATGCTTAGTAAATATTAGTAGGACAGCCAGTTCTACTTTTTGCACCGCCTTTTGAAGTTCCGCTGCCACCGTTAAGGCGTATATCCAGCGTAAGGCCTGCAAAATAATACCAGTCTTTATTTTTGGCGCTGCCTCTTTGTGCACCCGCTGCCGGATAAGGATCTCCGGTTTTAACCTCATCGCCTCTAAAAGCTAAGTCTACAGCTTTGGCGCCACGGTTTGCCAGCAGTAAAGCCTGGTCAACATATTCAGTACTCACATCATCGAGGTAATCGGTATTTGTTTTGCGCAAACCAACTTCGGCACCCACTCTTATATTTTCACTTAAACTAAACTTTGCCCCACCGCCAAAAGGAAATGAAAACTGGTTTAATTTATACTTACTGCGGCCCTGTAAAAAACCCTGCCCTTCTGTACTTAAAGGCTGTAAAAAAAAATTACGGTTTAAAGTATCGTATGTGTAGGGGTTGTAACTGAAATAGCTGATGCCTGCAAATACATAAGGTGTTAACCGGTGGTTATAAGGGTTGAGCAAATAATACTCCAAACCAAGATGTATATCTGTAATTGAAGATGTGAAGTTAAGGTTACGGGCTGCGTTTTTAGTGTTCTGCTTATCGTCGCCGCTTAGTTTACCAAATGTAATATTGGCCCTTGCTGCAATCTTATCTGTTACTTCGTAAGCAGCTCCAATACCAAATGCGGCGTGAGACTGGTTTAATGTAAAGCGCTTATCCTGTAAATCTCCCTGATAGTTGCTAAAGCCGCCAAAAGCGGTAACATGCAGGCGCTGGGCATTAGCCAAAGCAGCGCAAAATATTATTAGTGTTGTTAGTGCAGTCTTTCTCATAAATAAAAAGGGTAAACCTGCGTTTACCCTGCTAATATTATACCAAAGATGACTTATTTTTTAAGATACATCACTTCTTTTACCAGATTTACCACTTTAGGTACACTTGGTAAATAAGCAGCTACCAAATTGGGAGCATAGTGCATTGGTGCATCTGCGGAGGTTACCCTGCGTACAGGAGCATCCAGATAATCAAACCCTTCTTTTTGTATGCGGTAAGCAATTTCTGAAGATACTGAAGCAAAGGGCCACTGCTCTTCAACTATTACCAAACGGTTTGTTTTTTTAACGCTCTCTAAAATAGTAACCCAGTCTAAAGGGCGGATGGTAGCTACATCAATTACCTCTGCTTCTATTCCTTCTTTTGCCAGCTCTTCAGCAGCGGCCAAAGTAACCTTCATCATTTTATTAAACGAAACCAGTGTTACATCTTTACCTTCTCTTTTTACAAAGCATTTACCAATTGGCAGTAAATATTCTTCTTCAGGCACTTCGCCTTTATCGCCGTATGCCACTTCACACTCCATAAACATAACCGGGTCATCATCACGAATGGCACTTTTCATTAAACCTTTAGCTTCATATGGCGTGGCAACGCTTATAACTTTTAAGCCGGGTATGTTTGCATACATCGATTCAAAAGCTGTGCTGTGCTGTGCTCCTAACTGACCTGCACTTCCATTTGGCCCACGAAAAACAATAGGACAACCTACCTGTCCGCCACTCATTGCCAGCATTTTAGAAGCTGTATTTAATATTTGATCTAAAGGCAACACCGCAAAATTCCACGTCATAAACTCAACAATGGGCCGAAGGCCATTTTGTGCCGCACCTACCGCAATTGCAGAAAAACCTAGCTCTGCAATGGGTGTATCAATAATGCGTTTTTCGCCAAATTCATCCAGCATACCCTGGCTTACTTTGTAGGCACCGTTGTATTCCGCCACTTCTTCACCCATTAAAAAAACCCGTTCATCTCTCCTCATTTCTTCCTGCATGGCTTCTCTTATAGCCTCACGTAATGCAATTTGACGCATGTTTTTATTGTTGATTTAAGTTTATGAGTAATTTATCCCTTTTGTAAAGGTGTGCAAATTTATTTCATCAGAGGCAGATGAACAAATTGAATTAGGAAGGTTATACACATAATTAACCGCCTTTTATCAGCAATTTTCTATTACCATAGCACTGGCACCGCCGCCGCCATTGCAAATACCTGCGGCACCGTATTTGGCATTGTTCTGTTTTAATACATTTATAAGTGTAACAATAATTCTTGCACCACTGCAACCCAGCGGATGCCCTAAACTTACAGCACCGCCATTTACATTTACTGTAGCAAGGTCCAGTTTCATGCGGCGGCTGTTTTCAATACCCACTACAGAAAAAGCTTCATTCAGTTCCCAATAACTAATGTCTTCCATTTTTAAGCCCGCCTTCGCTATTGCCTTCGGCAAAGCTATGGCGGGAGTTGTAGTAAACCATTCGGGTGCCTGTTCTGCATCTGCATAGCCAATTATTTTCGCAATGGGTTTTAAGCCCAGTTCGTCTGCTTTTTCTTTGCTCATTAAAACCAATGCTGCAGCGCCATCATTCATAGTGCTGGCATTTGCTGCTGTTACAGTTCCGTCTTTTACAAAAGCACCTTTAAGCTCTGGTATTTTATCAAACTTTACATTAAAAGGCTCTTCATCTTTTGCAAATAAAACTGGGTCGCCCTTTTTTTGAGGGATAGCTACCGGTACAATTTCGTTTTCAAATTTACCGCCGGTAATTGCTGCCTGAGAGCGCTCATAACTTTCAATTGCGAAGGCATCCTGCTCCTCTCTTGTTACGTTGCAGGTGCTGGCACAAAGTTCTGCAGCATTGCCCATTGCTTTGCCATCGTACACATCTGTTAAGCCGTCTTTAGCCAGGCCATCAATAAAATTTACGTTACCATATTTATTACCCCAACGTAATTTATCGCTGTAAAAAGGCACATTACTCATACTCTCCATACCCCCTGCCACTACAATATCAGCATCCCCCAGCATAATGCTTTGTGCAGCTTGTGCAATGGCTTTCATGCCGCTGGCGCAAACTTTATTTACGGTGGTGCAATTAACTTCGTTAGGTAAACCGGCAAATTTTGCGGCCTGTCTTGCCGGCGCCTGCCCCAGGTTGGCCTGTATAACACAGCCCATCAGCACATCATTAACCTGATCAGCTTTAATACCTGCTTTTTCAACAGCGCCTTTGATGGCAACTGCACCTAATTGGGTTGCTGTAAAATCTTTTAAACTGCCGCCAAAACTGCCCATTGGGGTGCGTACGGCAGATATGATGTATACTTCTTTCATAAACAATCAATTTGCAAACAAAGGTAGGCGGTTGGCTTTTCATTTTTGTAAATTTGGCAAATCTTAAAACAGCATCATGAAACGTTTGATACTCTTTAGCGCTTGTTTTGTTTTATTCAATTTTGTTAAAGCACAAAATAAAACTGCCGACTCAACGGCTGTTGCTAAAACATTTACTGAGTTATTAACTACTTGTAAAAAAGTAGACTGGGCCGACCCTAAAACAACAGAGCTGGGCACTTTTTATAAAGCGGCACCATACATAGTTTATCGTGGTGATGATAAAAAAAGAGCCTGGAAAGATTTTGCCGATTATAATAACGCTGTTGAAAAAGAGGGTGTAAATAATGTTTGCTTTAAAATAAACGGAGGTGTTAACCAGGATACTGCTTATAAAATAATAAAATACCAAACTGAAACTGAAAGCGAAGGCACCTGGCATATTTTAATGGTAAGCTATATAAGAAAAGGAATTGCAAAGCAAGCCGCTTTTGCATTTTTAAAAATCCGCAACAGATTTGGTTTGGGAGATATTGATTAATAATTGTCTGACGTGGATTTGGGTAGATACAAAGAATTAATAGGAGTAGGAATTAATAATCCAAGTAATCCTATAAATCATTCAAAATCCCCGTTAACGACTGCCCTGTTTTTAGTACTTTTGCAGCCCGTAATAAGAATAAAAAGATGGAACTGAGTAAAAATTTTGAACCCGCAGCTATTGATGCAAAATGGTATCAGCATAGTTTAGATAAAGGATATTTTAATAGTACCCCCGATAGCCGGGAGGCTTACACCGTGGTAATTCCACCGCCAAATGTTACCGGTGTGCTGCACATGGGGCACTGCCTAAATAATACCATACAGGATATTTTAGTACGCCGTGCAAGAATGCAGGGAAAAAATGCCTGCTGGGTGCCGGGTACCGACCATGCAAGTATTGCCACAGAAGCAAAAGTGGTGGCGATGCTGAGAGAAAGAGGTATTGCAAAATCGAGTTTGACAAGAGAGGAATTTTTGAGCTATGCATGGGAATGGAAGGAAAAATATGGCGGCATTATTTTACAGCAGTTAAAAAAACTGGGTTGCAGTTTAGACTGGAACCGCACCAGCTTTACAATGGATGAAGCATATTACAAAGCGGTAATAAAAGTTTTTGTTGACCTGTATAATAAAGGACTTATTTACCGTGGCAAAAGAATGGTAAACTGGGACCCTGCAAGCCAAACTGCATTAAGTGATGAAGAAGTTATTTTTAAAGATGTTGATTCAAAACTTTATTATGTAAGTTATTTATTTGCGGATGGCAGCGGAAAAATAACAGTGGCTACTACAAGGCCCGAAACTATTTTAGGCGATGTGGCTATTTGTGTAAACCCCACTGATGAACGCTACAAAAATATTACTGGCAAAGAAGTGATTGTACCCATTATTAACCGCCGCATTTCCATTATTGCAGATGAATATGTAACGGCAGATTTTGGTACAGGAGCATTAAAGATTACACCGGCGCATGATAAGAATGATAATATGCTTGGGTTGAAACACCACCTTAAAGCAATTGATACTTTAGATGCTACTGGAAAATTTACTGCTGTTGAATTAATAGATGAGAATCCATCGGAACTGGTTTTATCATATAATGGCATTGACCGTTTTGCTTTGCGTAAAAAGATTGTTGAAGACATTGCTGCATTAGGTCAAATTGAAAAAACAGAAGATTACAAAGGGCAGGTTGGTACAAGCGAAAGAACAGGTGCTGTTATAGAAAGCCGTTTATCAATGCAATGGTTTATCGACATGAAAAAATTCATGGAGAAAAATCCGGAGGCTTTAAGCGCTGTTATGGATGATACTATTCAGTTTCATCCGGCTAAATTAAAAAACACTTACAGCTATTGGTTAAGCAATATTAAAGACTGGTGCATAAGCCGGCAGCTTTGGTGGGGGCAGCAAATACCGGCGTGGTATGATGAGGAAGGAAATTATGTAGTAGCCGCAACAAAAGAGGAAGCGATAATTGAATACACCAACAAGTTTGGGGTAAAGCCTCCCCTCGGGGGAGGTTTGGAGGGGCTCAAACAGGATGAGGATGTGCTTGATACATGGTTCAGCAGTTGGCTTTGGCCAATGGAAGTTTTTAAAGGCATAAGCAACCCAGGTAATAAAGATGTGGAGTACTACTACCCTACCACAACATTAGTAACGGGCCAGGATATTATCTTTTTTTGGGTGGCACGTATGATAATGGCAGGCTACGAATACAAACAGGTAAAGCCATTTAAGGATGTTTATTTTACCGGAATGGTACGGGATAAGCAGGGAAGAAAAATGAGCAAGCAGTTGGGCAACTCTCCTGATTTATTAGGGTTGATTGACCAGTATGGTGCCGATGCGGTGCGTTTTGGAATTATGATTGCCTCGCCTGCTGGTAATGATTTATTATTTGAAGAATCGGCTTTGGAGCAAGGCAGAAATTTTAATAACAAATTATGGAATGCGCTGAAGCTGGTGAAAATGTGGGAAGGGAGAATAGATGATAGCAGTAAGATGTCAGATGACAGTAATGCAGCTTCTAACAACAGTCATCTGTCAACTAACAACTTTGCATTAAGTTGGTTTGAAAATCGCCTCAATGAAGTTAAAGCTGAAGTTGATGGACTGATGCAGCAATTCCGTTTAAGCGAAGCGCTGAAAGTTATTTACAGCTTAATATGGGATGACTTTTGCAGTTGGTATTTAGAATGGGTAAAGCCCGGTTTTGAGCAACCCATTGAAGCGGCATTTTATAAAAAAACAATTACATTTTTTACAGAGCTGATGCAGTTACTGCATCCATATATGCCTTTTGTAACAGAAGAAATTTATCATTTGCTGGAAGAAAGAACAGATGATTTGTGTGTAAAGCAATTTACTACTGCAAATACAATTGACAAAGCTGTTTTGCAACAAGGCGCTTTGCTTAAAGCTGTTATAACAGGCTTACGTGATGTAAGAAATAAAAATCAGATTAAACCAAAAGAGCAAATTAAGCTGCACATACAAACTGCAGACAAAACTAATTACCTGCACATAGAAAACATACTGTGCAAACAGGTAAATGCAAAAAGCATTTTGTATGCAAGTGATGCTGTTGCCGGCACTATTGCCACAGCTATTGAAAAAGATAAATTTTATATTGAAACAGAACAGCCTTTAAACACCGGCAACCAAAAAGAAAGCCTTTTAAAAGACCTTGAACACCAAAAAGGCTTTTTATTATCGGTAGAAAAAAAACTAAGCAACGAAAAATTTGCAGCCAATGCTAAACCTGAAGTACTTGCAATGGAGCAAAAGAAAAAGGCAGATGCTTTAAGCCGTATAAAAGCTATTGAAGAAAGTTTGGCAGCATTGTAGGTTAATAAAGTTAATAGGGTTAATAGAGTTGAACAGGATTACCGTATTAACTTTTCAACTTCATCAACTTTATCAACTATTTTAAACAATACGTTAAAGCACTGTTACAAATACTTTTCCCGTTGTACATTCGTTTTTATAAAAAAAAAGACAATGAACCTGAAACCTTTATTTCTTCTTTGTTGCCTTGCTGTTTCAACGGTTGCCAT
>JAGVCC010000112.1 GCA_020059395.1 Chitinophagales bacterium
CAGTCTGGCTGCAGTGTAAGCATACACATCACGGCCATGAAAAGTGTAAGACTTTTCAGAATCTTTCCTGCGGTTGGTTACTTCATCAATTTCTCTTACTGCAGCAATACCCAGCGATTTTGCAATTAAAGTAAGTGTACCATTATCCGGCGTTACAATAAAGTGCCCGCTTTTTGTTTTTAATACTACCGATTTTCGTTGCGTACCCACACCGGGGTCCACCACCGAAACAAACACAGTGCCCGCTGGCCAGTAGCTAGCGGTTTGCTCTAAACGGTATGCGGCTTCCCAAATATTGTATGCTGGTATTTCATGTGTAAGGTCAAATAGTTTTAGGCTGCTGTCCACTGTCATGCATACACCTTTCATGGCACTTACAGCACCGTCCTTCAATCCAAAATCTGTTTGAAAAACAATTGTTTTATTTTGAGCAAATGCTGCACCTGTAATAAATATTGCAGCAATTAGCTGAAATAGTATTTTTTTCATTTTGCCTGTAGTTTTCTTATTTGAGTAGCTGCTTATGCCAATTAGACTTTAAAAACACACTGACATTTCGACGAAGGAGAAATCTATTTTATGAATGCTTCCGCGGATTTCTCCTTCGTCGAAATGACAAGACTAAAGTATGGTTTTAAAGTCTAATCGGTATAAATGATGTTTGTAAAAAATTTTGTAAAAGTAAACAGCCCAAAATAAAAAAGCTGCAATAAAGATTGCAGCTTTTAAAAATATCTTTTAAATAATCAATTGTGGTCAATCATTTTCATAATTACACCGTATGAGTTATCGGTAAAGGTACCGCCTGCGGTTCCCTTATTCCAGTAATGAAAATGGCGGTATACAAGGCCAATACCTTTGGCATATTTCTCTTCGCTAAACGTACGGTCAATAGCAGTCTCGTTATCAATCTGCGCCACCTTTATGGTATTGTCAACCATCAGGCTGCCAATGGTAGATTGCACATTAATACTGTCGTAAGTATAATCCCAGCCATCTAAGTATTTAAGTTGTGAGCCGAGTGATGAAACATCAATATACCTGTTGCCTTGCCAAGTATAATCCTGCCGTATGGGACTTGCCAGTTTAATAAAGCGCAGGTTGTTTTCTATAAACTCAATGGTGTTGCCTGTGTTTACAGCCATAAAAACATTATCTGTTGTAAATGGCCCTGTAGTACCTGTGCGTATTGAGCGTATAATGCGCCAGGCAGGGCGGCCCTGTGCGTCGGTAACGGGTGCATCTACCAAAAGTTTTACCTGATAACTTTTGCTAACCGCCGAAACATTAAAGTTGGTGTAATATACAATAGAGTCTAAATTGTAAGTAACATACTTACCGGCTGTAAGCGGAAAATAATCGCTAAGCGGCAGCACGGGCAGATCTTCTGTTTTATTGCAGCTGCTCATTAACAAGGTTACTGCTGCGGTTATAACTACTGATAATTTTCTCATAAGTGGCGAGGTGTTACAAATATAAAGATACTGTTATACTGTAAAAGGCTGCTCACTGCGCTGAATAATTCCGCCTCCAATAACATCATCACCTTCATAAAAAACGGCGCTTTGGCCAGGGGCAATGCCTTTCACATCTTCGTAAAAACGAACAGTAACGCCGTTTTCGTATATATTCAGGTTGCTTAATACGCCTTTATCTTTATACCTGATTTTTGTAGTGGCTTCCATGACTTCGGCAAAGCCGTCATATTTTATCCAGTTTATTCTGGCCACTTTCATTTCGTTGCGGTTCAGGTCTTCTTCATCTCCCAGCACCACGGTATTGGTTTCGGGTATAATTGCTGTTACAAAAGCCGGTTTGCCCAAAGCAATATCCAGCCCTTTGCGCTGGCCAATGGTATAAAAAGGGTAGCCTTTATGCTGGCCCAGTATTTTACCTTCTTTATTAGTAAAGTTTCCACCGTTTACTTTTTCTTCTAATCCATCCACACGGCGTTTTAAAAAGCCCCGGTAATCATTATCGGGTACAAAACATATTTCGTAGCTCTCACTTTTTTTAGCCAGTTCGGGGTAGCCAAAATCATGTGCCATTTGGCGTATTGCTGTTTTGTGGTAAGTGCCTAAGGGTAATAAAGTACGGCTCAGCAAATCTTGCTGCAGTCCCCACAGCACATAGCTCTGGTCTTTGGTATCATCAATACCTTTGCGGATAAAATAACGGCCATTGGTATGCTGATGAATTTGTGCATAATGACCGGTGGCAATAAAATCGCAGCCCAGTGCATCGGCTCTTTTTAATAATGCCCGCCATTTTATATGCGTATTACACATAACGCAGGGGTTGGGGGTGCGGCCAGCCATATATTCTTCCACAAAATTTTCTATTACAAAGTCGCCAAACTCATCCCTTATATCTAAAATAAAATGTGGAAAACCGTGCTGCACTGCAGCCATACGGGCATCGTTAAAACTGTCAAGGTTGCAGCAGCCGGTTTCTTTTTTGCCGGTGGTGCCCACACTGGTGGCATAGTCCCATGTTTTCATAGTAATACCCACCACTTCATACCCTTGTTTATGAAGCATTAATGCGGCCACGGTACTGTCTATACCGCCGCTCATGGCTACTAAAACTTTTCCTTTACTGCTCATAATTAATCTCCTTTTGCAAAGATACAGGGCTTTTAAAGACGGGGATTTACGGTTTACGGTTTTTGGCAACTTTGGCATAAAAAATCACCCATAAAGGGGATATGAGGTAATTGACAGAGTTGTAATTTTAGCTTTGTAATTAGTCCGTTTACTAAACTGAAAATACCGTTTACTAAACAGTAAGAAGCAAACCTTCTTTTACGAGTTACATTTAACAGATAAATAATGGGTATGAAACAACTAATTTTTGCTGCCACTGTGATTTTGGTTACTGCGCAGGCAAATGCACAATTAAAAATAGACAATGCTGTATTTTTTATACAGCCGGGTGCCACAGTTACCGTACAGGGAGATGTTACAAGCAATGTAGATATACAAGGTACCGGCCTGCTGCTGTTAAAAGGCAGCGCCCTGCAAAATGTGGATATGGGCGGCTTTACCATACCTAATCTGGAACTGGATAATACAGCCAATGCCACACTGCTTAATACCAGTGCCCGCATTGGTAACAGTTTTGTTTTTACTAATGGTAAATTTCAAACGGGCAATTTTAATCTTACCCTTGCTTCAACGGCCGCTGTTACAGGCAACACCGCCGCAAAATTCTTTTGGACAAATGGCACTGGCGAATTAAGAAAAGAATTAACCAGTAATATAACTGCCTACGAACTGCCCGTTGGTGAAAACAGTAATTACCGGCCTGCATATCTTACCACGAGCGGAAGCACCTTTAGCGCTGCTAATTTTGGTGTACGTGTTTTAGGTATTGCCGACCCCAATAAACCACCCAGCACGGCTTCGCATCTGAATACCACATGGCCTGTTAGCAAAACGGGTATTACAGGAGGCACTGTTACTTTAGAAGGACAGTATATTGACCCAACCGACGTTACTGGCACAGAAGCAAATATTGTGGGGTATTTTAATAATGGAACCGACTGGAGTTCTGCAGGTGAGGCACACAATGCCACCACCAACAGGGTGAGTGCCCCGGTTACCACAGCAGCAGGAACTATATCAGGCATTAATAAATTTTTAGCGGTAGGTTCAAAAGCTTTTTTACAGGGAGCTTACCAATCTCCAATAACAACGGCTGGTTTAATGAACGACAATCTGCGTACTTTACCCTTTGGTCCATCATCAAGCCTTGCAAATTTTCCGCAAGACGACCCCTACCGGGTAGCGCCTTACAGTACAACATTTACTCATGTTAACAATGCAATATCAGAAACCATACCCAGCAGTGCCGTGCTGGGGCCGCAAGCGCCTGCTGGAAACAGTGTTGTTGACTGGGTGTTTTTGCAACTGCGTAACTTAAATGCTTCTCCGGGAAATACGGTTTTGCAAACACGTAGTGCATTATTGCAACGGGATGGAGATATTGTGGATGTGGATGGAATTAGCCCGGTTACTTTTAATAACCTTACCGATGGTAATTATATAATTACAGTACGCCACCGCAACCACCTTGGTTTAAGTCTTGACCAGAGCAATGCCAAAAATTTTACAGAAACACAGTCGCTGGCAAATAATGCTGGCAGGCTTGCAGACTTAACCACTGCCGGAGATGCCGGGCTGTTTGGAACTAATACCGCATATATAACCATGACGCTACCTGGCCCTGTAAATGTAAATGCTTTATGGGGTGGTAATTCCAATGTTGCCAGTACTACCGCAGCCGGGGGATTAAAATATGTAACACCCAACAGCGATAATTCCACCATTTTAAGTCAGGTATTGGCTTTCCCTGGTAATGTGTCGGGTTTATTTAACTACGGCAGTGCAGTTGGTTATTATTCCGGCGATAATAATATGAACAGAACAGTAAAATATACCACACCCAATGCTGACGGTACTATAACACTTTCTAATGTACTTACACAAAGTGGCTTATTTAATTTTGGCGGACTGGTGCAGCAAATACCCAATTAAAAACTTACTTAAATATAAAACATGAAGAAGCTATTACTCATACTAATCATCACACTCAGTTTAAAAAATATACAAGCGCAAACCTTGTATGTAACGCTGGAATATAAACCTGTACCAGACAGTTTTTATGTTTCTATGGTTACCAATTTTAACATGGGAGTTTTTAACATGGGCTCTGCTCAAATTACATTGCTGTTTTCTAATAACTACGCAATTACAGTACCATCTTCTGCCTCCATTGCAACAACGGGTGTAAATGGCGGTACTTGGGTAGCGCAGGATTATGTGCAGGGTACAGCAGCCCCCAATTATAAATATGTTGGTTTTCAAACAACGGGTGC
>JAGVCC010000145.1 GCA_020059395.1 Chitinophagales bacterium
AACTGCTGTGGTCAGCTATAATGACCCATTTATTTTTAATTTTTTTAATCAGCAGTGTAAAATGCCCCTCCACGTTTCCAATACTTCTTGTTAAGTGCCATTTGCCCACTACAGAAAAATACAGCACACTCAATCGTTTTACCTCAATAATATTAAATGTAAGCTTACCCATTGCAGCAGTGTCAGGGTATCCTTTTTTATAATTATCCATAGTGTTTTGCCAGCCATACGTAACGCCACTTTTTCCAATAAACATCAGGCTGTCGCTTTTCCAGTAGGCTTCCATAAACTTCTCAACGTTCCCTTCATTCCAGGCAAGGCGCTGTGTTTCCA
This sequence comes from Chitinophagales bacterium, assembly GCA_020059395.1. Taxonomy (GTDB): domain Bacteria; phylum Bacteroidota; class Bacteroidia; order Chitinophagales; family Chitinophagaceae; genus Ferruginibacter. The sequence continues at coordinate 334 of JAGVCC010000145.1, forward strand.
GCAAAGAGCGGATGGTAGTTTCGTCTTTTGATTGTGCAGTAACAGTGGCTAAAAAAAATAATACTGTAATTGATAAAAAGAATTTTTTCATTCATATATTTTATGAACTACAAGATAGTAAAATCATTACAAATCTTTAGAGACTTCGTAAGCCCCCTTCGGGGGTTTGGGGGCTTGGCTTAATGTGTATGATGCGGAGATGCACATTTGCTTTTATGGCAAAGCTGGTAATTATAATAATGTGCAGCAATAATAAGCAGCACTGCAATAGCTAAAAACAAATATTCGTACGGTTTAAAAAATTGCTTCAGCACCAAAAAAATAAAGCCAGCAGCAAAAATATACACCGGTATATAATTTCTGTGGTGTTTAATAAAACCATGATAAAGTGAGTATACTCCCACAAAAAAAGCCAGCACAATCATGCTCCACTCAAATATAGCATTGTGTATAATATCAATGCCAAACACAGGCAGCGTGGCCGCAACAGCAGGCAGCAACGCACAGTGTATTGCACATATAATTGATGTGGCAATACCCATTTTATCCCAGTTTATTTTAAGCTTCATTTTTTTGCAGAAGGCAAATATACGATATTTGCAATGCTGTTGCAAAACATATATTTTAAACAGATTGCTTACAACAGGTTTTGGCAGCGTAATTTTGCAAAAAAATATTTATGAAGCGTAAGATTTGGGTGTATGTTGCTTTTTTTGCAGCATTGCTGGCAATGTTTTATTTTTTGCTGTTCAGAGATTATGATTTTAGCAAAAGTAACCTGCCGGTTATTAATGATAATGTGCAGGACTTTGCCTTTACCGACCAAAACGGCAAAAAAATAACACAAGCTAACGTAGAGGACAAAGTGCATGTGGTGGAATATTTTTTTACTACATGCCGGGGCATTTGCCCAAAAATGAATGCTAACATGCGCCGGGTGTATGATGTGTTTAAAGACGAACCTGGTTTTTTAATTCTTTCGCATACCTGCATGCCCGAAGTAGATACGCTGCCGCTGCTTAAAAAATATGAACAGCGCATGCTTAGCGGTACAGTTGTTGCCAATGCAGATGGCAGTTACCGCCTCGATGAAGACAGTAACGCCGTAAAAAAAGGCGGCCTTAATGCCACCAACTGGTTTTTTGTAACAGGAGATAAAGGCCCTTTATATAAAATGGCCCGGCAGAGCTATATGATTGATAATAACAAACCAGACAGCACACAACTAATAAAAGACCAGTTTATACATACGCAGTTTTTTGCGTTGGTTGATAAGCAACGGCGCCTGCGGGGTATTTACGATGGGTTGAAAAACGATGAAATTGAAAAATTAAAAAACGATATTAAAGGATTGCTGAAAGAAAAAATAACTTCTAAAAGATTTATGAACGGGTTTAGTAACAACCCAGGGTAGTGAGTAGTGAGTGATGAGTAGTGAGTGGGTCTCAAAATGCAGGGCTACTTTTTTATAATTCGTTTTATTATTAATTGAAATAAAAAAAATTAAACGCATCATTTACTTATGACCATTGACCATGAACCATCAACAATGAACCATCAACTCCTCGACATACTTAAGAAAAACCAGCTGAGCGTAACAGACAGCCGCAAAAAAATACTGGAGCTTTTTTTAAAAAGCCCCGGTGCGCTGGCACATGCAGATATTGAAAAAAGCACCGGCGAAAATTTTGACCGTGTAACAGTTTACCGCACTTTGCAAACCTTTACTGAAAAAGGCATTATTCATAACATTCCCACTACTGATAATTCAATTTTATATGCCCTTTGCAAACACGACTGCGAAGCTGGCCACCACCACGATAACCATGTACATTTTATTTGCACCCAATGCAGCAAAACTATTTGTCTGGATGATGTAACTGTGCCTGAAGTGAAACTGCCTAAAGGCTTTACACCCCAAATTGCAGCAATGGTGGTAAAAGGGGTTTGTAATGACTGCAAGTAATTTTTGCAGTGCTTTTAATTTGCATAATATTCCACAACTGCTGCAATATTTTTTACAGCAAATACCAAAAAATCAAAATCAATAGTTTCGGTTTCATCATCTACGCTGTGGTAATAGGTGTCTTCAGGCGATGAGCCCATTACAGTAAAACTGTCAAAGCCATTAAAAGCAAAGGGATAGTGGTCGCTGCGCATGGGCAGGTTTTGTGCCGGAAATGGATCATCATACAAAAAACTCTTTACACCAGTTTTACTCTTTACATACTTGTTAATGGCCTTAATTGTTTTATACGAAGCAAAGCCAGTATAAAAACAATTTTTTTTATAGTATGGCCTGCCAAGCATTTCTAAATTAATAACGGCCTTTATGCGGTTGGCATCATCAATATATTTTGCAAAATGCTTTGAGCCCAGCAGCCCCATTTCTTCGCCAGAAAAAGCAATAAAAATAATGGTGTAATAATTATGCCTGTAATTGGCAAAGTATTTGGCCAGCTCCATCATGGCGGCGGTGCCTGTTGCATTATCATTGGCACCGTTATAAATACCATCATTGTTGTGCGGTGTTTTTTGTGTGTATCCAAAACCGCCTTTGCCAATATGGTCGTAATGTGCAGATACTATAATTAAAGAATCGGAAATATAACCCGGCACAGCACCCACTACATTAATGCC
>JAGVCC010000431.1 GCA_020059395.1 Chitinophagales bacterium
CCTGCATAGGCAATGCTGTAAACTGCAGATTGTGGTAATAGTATTTTGTTACATTTATTGTAATGCAATATTTTTTATTGGTTGTTAGAGGCACCGGCTGATGCAATATAAAGTGGTTATAATTTACAGTGTCGCCAACTGTAAACTGAAATGTATGCAGTAGTTGTTTGGTATCTGCATCCCATATGCTTACTGGCACTGCACCTGCGGTGGGGTTTTTTATCCAAACCCCTTTTATCCTTGCTTCTTTAGTAGTAATAAAAGAAAAGCCCATTTCCCAGCCCGGCTCTCTGCCTTGTGCCGCTCTTGTATAAGTTGCATTACCCCGCCAGCTTTTAGAAAATACTTTTTCTTCTCCCGAATAGGAAATACCATTTTGCAATACGCTGCAAGCGGATAAGCAAAAAAATAATAGTATAAACAAGCTGTACTTCATTATTGATTCTTTGCTTTAAACCCTGCTGCATCAAAAATAATATTTACCTTTTCTACTTTGGTAATTTCAATTTTCATGTTACTATTTTCAGTTGATAAGCATAAAAAAGTATTGTTACTAATATTGTAAAAACCTACGCCAAAACTGCCGAGATAACTTTTAAATAATCCCTCTGCCGGATAATTTGTGCCGTACAAATGCCGAATATATTTTTTTTGAAGGCCGGCAACATCAACAAAATAGGGAAACGCAGTAAGGCTGTTGTTTAAGTATTTTTTTGCGGTGGCAACAGCAGCATCCGTTTTTTTTATCGATAGGTTATTGTAGGTATTAACCAGGTTAGTACTTAATGTTTCTACTATTTTACCACCTGCTTTGCTGTTGGTGTAACTGTAACTTTGTTTGGTTAGTGTTTCCACTAACAAATCGAAGGCTGTATTGTTAGGGCTTAGTGCAGTATTAGCAGGTTGTGATTTATCTATACCTGTATAGCCATCTTTTGTATTTAAATAAAGTATTACTGTGTTTTGCTTTTTACTTCCCCCTTTTGCAGTACTAAGCACAGTTAGTTTTAGATTAAAAGAAAGTACGGCATTGGGAGAAATTTTTTTTGGTACTAGGTTACTAAAAATTCCTTTGCTGCCTAATAAAGAATCAATTTTGTTTTGGGCAAATAAGCTGCTGTTAAAAAACAATAAAAAAGCAATGCTATAGATTTTCATGGGTTATTATTTTGGGTTTACTAAAATTTCAACTCTTCTGTTCTTCTTTCTGTTTTCTTCGCTGTTATTTGGTACTACAGGGTTGGCTTTGCCTTTACCGGTTTCTTTATACACAAAACCTGTTTTGTTTTTTAGTGCTTCTTTTAAAACAGCAGCTACAGCCTGTGCTCTTTGTAACGATAATTTTATATTGGCCTCATCTGTACCAATATCATCGGTAAAGCCATCAATATTTAGTTGGGCATTTGGTATGGTTTGTAATTGCTGCGCCAATTTTTTTATAGCTGCAATGCCATCTGCCTTAAGGTCGGCTTTTCCCAAATCAAACAGCACTTCGGCATTTAAACTTAACCTCATGGCTGCACCAATTGCTGCTACAGCATCAATATCAGCCCCTGCTATAGCAGATTGAGTATTTAAATCAATAAGCCTTACATAATAAAAATACTCATTGGGCTTTACGTATTTATTGATGTCAAGGGATGCAGTTCCACCACTAATTTTGCCAACATTAATCCATATAATTCCATCTTTAGAAATATCTAAATTAGTGGGTTCTATTTGTCCAGTTTCAAATACAAATAAATCTGGCCCATTAATATCTACCAAAGCATTATTTGTAAATTTTATGGTAAGTGTGCCGTTTAAGCCAAGGCTGTAAATGCCTTTGTTTTTTTTAAGGTCGTTCATTAAAATATAATCTGGTGTGCCTATACAATTTTCTTTTGGGAATTGAATATTGCCAGAAATATATTTTGCATCGACTACTTCATCTGCAAAAGAAACATCGCCTAAAGGCAAATACACTAATCCATTTTCTGAAACATAGGTTTTTCCAGTAGCCGTACCAAAATTTATTGTTGGATTGCTTTTAATGAATGCTTCTTTTAATTGCGCTGCTTCTGCTACTAATTTTTCAGCTTTTAATTTTGTATTTTGAAAACTTATCAGGAAGCCTACCAGCGCCATAGATTTTCCTTTTGAATACTTCTGCAAATCTGCATTTACATCTACTTGTTTTAGTTTGTCAAGTAAGTCTTGTGCATCTATGTTAGTTCTAAAGGCCTCTGGTACTGCAGGATAATTTTTTACTATTTCCTTCTCTGCTGCGGTAAGGTTCTTATGTGCGTTGTCTATGGTTGTCTTATTTGTGGCAAACTTAGTATTGCTGTACCTTGCTTTAGCTGCGTTGCTAGAGCTAGTAGAGCTGCTTGTTTTTTTAGATTGCTTTATACTATCTGCCATAGCGGTAATTCGCTTCATATACTCCTCTGCAGATTCTTTTTTGCTGCCGCTGTTTTTATTTTGCTGTGCCAAAACCTTTTGTGTGTTAGTGGTAAGTAACAGGCATAATGCAATTAAATATTGATGAAGTATTTTATTTTTCATATTTAGTCAGTTCTTTTATATTTCATCTGCATCATTTCAAAATACATGAAGCCAAATTTTTGATACCAGTCTCTTACGCCAAATTGTTGCTCACATTCGCTAATTTTTTTCATGTTGCTTTGCAAGTAGCCCAATATTTCCACCACTTTTTTATCGTAGGTGTCTTTAAACTTTGTATAAGCGTCGTCAATCATTTTTTTTGCATTCATCCAGCCTAGTCCACTTTGTGGTACTGCACCACTCATTGTATTACCAAATGCAATGGCTTTATCATTAAAATTTTTGGTATTAGTATACAGGCACCACATACGGGCCAGTGTAAGGCGATTGGTATTAAAACTTTCTACGTTTTTTTGATAACACTCCATGCAGCCTTGTGTTTCGTCACAATTAGTTGGCATCAATGCATTATCATCCTGCGAAAAAGAGGGTTGACACTCGCCTGCATCCAGTGTAATAATTGCTGTGTTTAAATCTACAGCAGCCTGGGCTACATTTATAATATTATGTACCGTTTCGAAATGGCCTTCCATTGCCTCGCCGGTATTTTCTATAGCTTCGGCATGTTCATTTAAGGCAGCTATTTGGTTAGCATTCATCGTACGCATAATATCAATGTTTCCTTGTCTGTTACCAGTTGCGGTGTTACTTATAAACTCATTAATGCCATCGCCACTCATTCCTGTACCATTACGTTGGGCAAAAATGTTGCCTTGTAAAACAAAAGCAAGAAGTGTAACTAAAAAATATCTACTGTGCATATTATAAATTTGATTGAAAGATTTAATTATTTTTTTTGGCGTTTTTAAAAGCACTTGGTATTTTGGGTGGTGCCTCTTTGGCTATATACAAGTAAATATTATAAATAGCAGGACGTTTTGCAGCGGCTACTACCATTATTCCAAAGCTGCCTTCTGTTACAAATGTTTCGGTATAGTCTCCTTTTTTAGTTTTTCCTTCCCTGCTTGCTTGTTTCCAGTTCCATTTATGCAAACTCACTTTAACGGGTGTATTTTTATCTTGCGCTACTAGTTTTACTACCATAGGGTTGTAAATGCCCATTCCTTTACAGAAATAATATGCCGTATCTTTTACCTGTGCTATTTGCGCTATACCCATTTTACCCTTTTTTTTGTCTGTTTTACTAACCGGGTGCAGTACTATTTCCTTTGGCTTTAGCTTTTTATCAAACGAAAATGGTTGAGCATTGCTTGTTTTTACAACCACTAAAAAAAATACAATCGCAAAATATTTATGCATATGTTTAAAATTTTTATTTTTAATCAAACCATTCTTCTTGGTCTATAAAAAAATTATTTTATTAACTGTGTTGCGGTTAATTAATGTAATTATACTTTTTCTGATAGTTAAAGTATTTAATTCAGCCAGCAGGCATTAAACTGCCCGGAAAATACTTTTTATAAAAAATCAAGTAATGGATTGTAACATTATTACAAATTATTTGTGACTGTAAAAAATGCATAAAAGCAATGCACTCTATCTGTATTTGAACAAAATTTACCCGCTTTAAAAGTACCTAGTTTATACCTGTTTGGGTCTGCTCCTATATTATCAGATGGTACAAACACTTCACTTAATAATTTGTCAACTACTTCAACCCTGTTCATGCCATGTTGTCCAAGTGCTGCAAAATCATTGTCTTTGTGCCGGGTATTAATGTTTAGTTTAAAACGTAACATAATTTTGTTGTCGTTTACTAAACTGGGATTTAGGGTAAGGTATTTAGTTGTGCCGGGCAGATTAATTACATCCTCTCTTATATTTGCATTGTTTTTTACGTCAGCATAATTTATTACTGTACGGTTAGGATTTGCAGCGTTATAACTCCACAATGTTTCGCCCCATAGTTGCTTTACTGGTTGCTTGTTTATATTACATTCCCAAACCTCTACCTCAATTTTGCCCCATGCATAGCTGCAATCGCCACCATGTACATCTTCTATGGCTACATTGTGTAATTGTATTTTAAGCCCTCTCGATGGCGAGCATACTCTTTCAGTGTAACTTGTTGTGCTTCTGGTAGCAGCGGTAGAATTATCGTTTAAATATTTTAACTCATAACTCATAGCTACAGGCGCTACATTAGGGTCTAACACCAATCCATTTTGCACGTAATCATCAAACTCTTGTAATTTATTTGCAGAGTTTATCCTTACTGAATTTGCAGCATCTCCTCCAAAAAAGAAACCACTTATTTGCATATTGCTTAAAGTGCGGTCGTAGTTTAATCTTGCATTAGCACCAGCACTAACACTGCCAGAGCTGTAAGTAAAATCTAATGC
>JAGVCC010000198.1 GCA_020059395.1 Chitinophagales bacterium
CATAATGGCGCCAGTGCCATAACCAGCCAAAACATATTCACTTATCCAAACAGGAATTTCTTTTCCATTAAAAGGATTAATGGCATACGCACCGGTAAAGCAACCGGTGATTTTTTTCTCCGCCATTCTATCTACATCACTTCTGCTTTTTACATAAGCCACGTATTCATCAACTGCGGCAGTTTGTTCAGCACTTTTAATTTCATTTACTATGTCATGCTCCGGCGCCACCACCATAAAATCAACACCAAAAATGGTATCGGGCCTTGTAGTGTACACGGTAAGTTGTGAGCGGTGAGTTGTGAGTGGCGCTGTCGAATTCGCAGGCTCCTTACTCACAACTGACGACTCACTACTCACTTGAAAAGTAATTTCCGCTCCTTCACTCCTGCCAATCCAGTTGCGCTGCATGTCTTTCATGCTGTCGCTAAAATCAACGGTTTCCAGGCCTTCCAGCAAACGGTCGGCATAAGCAGTAATACGCAAATACCATTGGCGCATTTTCTTTTTTACCACCGGGTGGCCGCCACGTTCGCTTACGCCGTTTACCACTTCATCATTTGCCAGCACAGTACCTAAAGCTTCGCACCAGTTTACTTCGCCATATTTGCTAAAGGCAAGGCGGTAGTGCATTAAAATTTCCTGTTGTTTGGTTTCGTCAAAGGCGCTCCACTCTGCAGCATTAAAGCTGAAAGCTAAAAGCTGAGAGCTAAGAGCTGAAGTGCCTGATGATTCAAATTGCTTTATCAGTTCATCAATGCTTTCAGCTTTTTGCTTTTCGCTATTGTAATAACTGTTATACAGCTGCAAAAAAATCCACTGTGTCCATTTATAATAATTGGGGTCGCTGGTTTGTACCTCTCGTTCCCAGTCGTAACAAAAACCAATTTTATCTAACTGAGATTTGAAGGTGGCAATATTTTTCTTTGTAGTTTCCGCAGGGTGCTGGCCGGTTTCAATGGCATATTGTTCTGCTGGTAATCCAAAACTGTCAAACCCCATTGGGTGCAGCACATTAAAACCCTTCAGTCTTTTATAGCGGGCATAAATATCGCTGGCAATATAACCTAAGGGGTGGCCCACATGCAAACCGGCACCACTTGGATACGGAAACATATCCAGCACGTAATATTTTGGTTTAGGAGAATTATTATCTACGCTATAAACATGCTTATCCTTCCAGTATTGCTGCCATTTTGATTCAATGCCATCGGGACCATTAAACTTGTATTCCATTTTTTATTTTCCTTTTTAGCCACAACCCAGAAACTTTATTCAGCTTCATTGGCAGCGGCCCGTTTATTATTTTTAATATTTTAGTAAAAGAGTAAAAAATATCACACTTGTGCATTTAATCTTTATTGAAATTTTTTCTCTTTCTACTTTTTAGCAAATCATACATCAAACTGTGAAAGAAAAGTTATTTACACCCCGTTCACACCACATCTGCCCCATTTATAAAAATAAATACCGGAGGCAGCCGTTTTGAAGTGGGCAAATTTACTGCAATACACTCAAATTGAGTTAATTTGCGCCCTGTACTAACCAATCCATTAAATAAATTCTTCTTCATCATGTCTCAATTTGGAAAATCAGGCAGCAAACGTGGCAAACCCACTTACATATACGCCATTATTGGTGTGGCACTGGTGCTTTTTTTGTTTGGCATTGTAGGCTGGTTTTTTTTAAACCTGCGCAAAACCGGCGATTATTTTAAAGAAAACATACAGGTACAATGTTTTTTAAACCGGGATGCCAGCAAAAAGAAAATTGACAGTGTAAAAGCTTTTATAACGGGTATGCCGCAAATAAAATCGGTGGAGTATGTTACTAAAGAAATGGCCATAAAAAAGTTTGAGGCCGATAATGATACTACCTGGCGCCAGTTTATACAAAGCAACCCTTTACCAGAAAGCATTGATTTTTATGTAAAATCAAGCCATGTTCAAACAGACAGCCTGCGGTCAATTTCAGCAAATATAGAGGGCAATTTTCCCGGTGTAATACAGGAGTATAAATTTCCTGATGAAATTGTTACCAAAGTGGGCGACTTTGCCAAATACATGTTTATAGGTTTTTTGGTTGCGGCCATTATACTTACCATTTTAGTTATCTTCTCTATTGATAATACCATACGGCTTGCCATGTACAGCAACCGATTTTTAATTAAAACCATGCAAATGGTGGGTGCCACCCGCTGGTTTATTGCAAAGCCAATAAATTTACGGGCCATTATTAACGGGCTTATTGCATCGGGCATAGCCATTGCTTTAATATGGGTGGCAATGCTGCTGGTAGAGTCTTTCAGGCCGGAGTTTAAAGTGCTGAGAGATAATAAAAGCCTGATACTTTTGTTTTTAACCATTATATTTTTAGGGGTAACCATAACGCTGGTAAGCACCCACCGTGCCGTTATTAAATACCTGCGTATGAAATTGGACGATTTGTATTAATATTGCAACCTTAATTACTCAATTATGAGCAACGAAAAAAAACAACCTGCTGCCAATAACAGCCTTTTTACAAAAGATAATTACATGTGGATGCTGATTGGCATTGCTGTAATGGCTGTTGGTTTTATTTTAATGAGCGGTGGTAAAAGTGCCGACCCTAAAATTTTTAATAAAGACGAAGTGTACAGCACCACCCGTATTACCATTGCCCCGCTGTTGATTGTTGCAGGCTTGATAATTGAAATTTTTGCCATTATGAAAAAGCCGAAAATTAATGAATAATGAATAATGAATTGCGGAGGTAATATCTTCGCTTTTTTATTTTAACCTTTTAAGCAACTGCGTGAATACGTTTCAATCCATCATTATTGCCATTGTAGAAGGCCTTACTGAATATCTACCCATTTCCTCCACTGCCCACATGATTTTTACCAGCTCATTTTTTGGCATACAAAAAGAGGAGTTTGTAAAAATGTTTCAGGTAAGTATTCAGTTTGGTGCCATACTGGCCGTGGTAGTGTTGTACTGGAAAAAGTTTTTCAACTTTAAAAATTTCAGCTTTTACATAAAACTGGCATTAGGCGTTTTACCGGCTTTAATATTGGGCAAATTGTTTGATGATAAAATTGAAGCCGTGCTGGAAAAGCCAATGCCCATTGCCATAGTCATGATTATTGGTGGCGTTATACTGTTATTTATTGACAGGCTTTTTACAAATCCTAAAGTGCATTCAGAAAAAGATATTACCATTTGGCAGGCTATACGTATTGGTTTTTGGCAATGCCTTGCCATGATGCCGGGCACCAGCCGCAGTGCCGCCAGTATTATTGGTGGTATGCAGCAGGGACTTAGCCGCAGTGCGGCCGCAGAGTTTTCGTTTTTTTTAGCTGTGCCCACTATGCTGGCAGTTACCACCTACTCCGTTTTTTTAAAAGACTGGAAAACAAACAGCATTGAGCAAAAAGGCTATGAAATGATAATGGCCACGCAACAGAACATTACCATGTTTGTTGTTGGCAATATTGTGGCATTTGTGGTAGCGCTTATTGCTATTAAATTTTTTATTGGTGTGCTGCAGAAATATGGTTTTAAGCTATGGGGCTGGTACCGCATTGTTGCAGGCATTGGGTTGCTGGCGCTTATTTATGCCGGTGTAATAAAATAATTAAAAATTATACATTAAAAGGCCGTAATCATCTTTTTGGTTGCGGCTTTTTGTATGGCGCATTAATTTACCAAATGCTTTATATTTACCTAATAACCCTTTATCATGCAGCAAGATTTACAAGAAGAAAATACATCCTCGCCTGTTCAGGTTACCGCTTCAAAAAAAGTAATTAACGGCTGGGCCATGTTCGACTGGGCCAACAGCGTTTACAATCTGGTTATTACTTCCACCATTTTTCCGGCTTATTACGAGGCGATGACTGCAGAACGAACCGAAAACAATGTGGCCTATGTTCGTTTTTTAGGCCGTGAGTTTGTAAACACTTCTTTATATAACTACGCACTGGCTGCGGCTTTATTAGTGGTAGCACTTACACTGCCTTTATTAACTTCTATTGCCGATTACCGTGGCACAAAAAAGAAGTTTATGAATTTCTTTTTTGTGCTGGGCAGTTTTGCCTGCATGGGCTTATACTTTTTTAAAGGCCCGCAAACATTAAGCATTGGCATAGCATTTATGATGCTTGCCTGCATTTGCTTTTGGAGCAGTTTTGTTTTCAGCAATTCTTTTTTGCCGGAGATTGCCGCCCCGCAAGACAGAGACCGGGTAAGTGCCCGGGGCTATGCATACGGATATGTGGGCAGCGTAATACTGCAGGTAATTTGCTTTGTGGTGGTAATGAAAGGCGACTGGTTTGGTATACCTGAAAGTGATAAAAGCCTGGGCCCACGCATTTCATTTTTATTAACCGGTATTTGGTGGCTGGCATTTGGCTATTACTCTTTGGTGCGGTTGCCCAAACCTCTGGCCGCAGGTGCCGAGCCTTTTAAAAGGAATGTATTTACTGAAGGATATATTGAGCTGGTAAAAGTGTGGGGGCAAATAAAAAAACTGCCCGTACTTAGAAAATATTTAGGCGCATTTTTCTTTTACAATATGGGTGTGCAAACCGTAATGCTGGCTGCCACATTATATGGCAAAAGCGAACTGGCCATACCCACCGAAAATTTAATCATCGCTATTTTATTAATACAACTGGTAGCTATACCCGGTGCTTTTGCCATTTCAAAACTATCTGCCAAAATTGGAAACATAAAAGCACTGATGGTGGTGGTGGGCCTATGGGTGCTTATTTGCATTGCTGCTTTTTATGCACCTAAAGGCAATGCTATGGTATTTTACGGACTGGGTGCCTGTGTGGGCTTTGTAATGGGCGGCATACAAAGTTTAAGCCGCAGTACTTACAGTAAGCTAATGCCCGAAACACACGATACCGCTTCGTTCTTTAGTTTTTATGATGTTACGGAAAAAATTGCCGTGGTTATTGGTATGATAAGTTATGGATACATTACTGAACTGTCTGGCTCACAAAGAAATTCTGTGCTGGCATTATCGGTGTTTTTCTTTGTTGGATTAATTTTACTAGTAAATACATTAAAGGCAAGCCGTAAAACAACTATATGAAGTTATACAGCATAAATGCAGGTTACTTTAAATTAGATGGCGGCGCCATGTTTGGCGTAGTGCCCAAAAGCATTTGGAATAAACTAAACCCTGCCGATGAAAATAATATGTGCAGCTGGGCTTTACGCTGTTTGCTAATTGAAGATGGCGGTAAATTAATTTTGGTGGATACCGGCATGGGCAACAAACAGGATACAAAATTTTTCAGCCATTATTATATGCATGGTGATGATACACTGGAAAAATCACTGGCAGCACATGGCTTTACCAAAGATGATATTACCGATGTGTTTTTAACGCACCTGCATTTTGACCATTGCGGCGGAGCAATAATTAAAGAAGGAGAAAAATTAGTGCCTGCTTTTAAAAACGCCACCTACTGGAGTAATGAAAGGCACTGGCAATGGGCTGTTGAACCCAATGCAAGGGAGAAAGCCAGTTTTTTAAAAGAGAATATTTTACCGATTGAAGAAAGTGGTCAATTGAAAATGGTTGATAGTATTAAGATGACAGATGACAGTACTGCGGCTATCATCTGTCAACCAACATCTATTTTACCTGATTTATCTTTTTACACTGTTTACGGCCATACCGGTGCCATGATGCTGCCCGTAATAAAATACAACGATAAAACAATTGTTTACATGGCCGATCTGCTGCCATCTGTTGCACACATTCCTTTACCGTATGTAATGGGTTATGATATGTTTCCGCTTACAACCTTAAATGAAAAGAAACAATTTTTTGAAGAGGCGCTGGCTAACAATTACATTTTATTTTTTGAACACGACCCTGTTAATGAGTGCTGCACATTACAAATGACGGAGAAGGGAGTAAGGGTGAAAGAGGTGTTTAAGCTAAGTGAGGTGTTGTAAACGGAAGCTCCTGCTTCCGTCAAAACCTTACATGGAAGCTGGAGCTTCCATGTACAATAATTTTACTTCACACTTATCAACGATGTTAACGGGTAACGCAAATTCCTGTAACCCATCATATCCACTTTAATGCTGCCCACAGCAATAGGGCTTTCTACCCTTAACAGTAAATGATTGGGATCGTCGCTTACCCAGGCATTCATTTTTTCGCCGCCTTCAAAAATGGTTCCTTTAACCAGCAGCGGCTTAAATTTTATGGCATTAAATTTTCCGTAACGGGTTTTAATTTTCTCCTTACCCATATAGCGTATGTACAGGTGAAACACCTCATCATCTAAAAACATATCAAAAGGAATTTTATCATCCTTTTTATATTTTGAAAAATCTATGTTACGGGCATAATACACAGCGCTTACCACATCCTGTATGCACTTGGTTACTTTATACACTCCAGTGGTGCTTACTGCGGTACCTGCCGTTTGGTTAAAAGTTACGTTGTTATATTTTTTATAACCGCCTTCATCAATATTCCTGATAAACTTATAGGGCACAAGGTTGGCAGTATCAATATAACTTTCGTAGCGGTCACGTACTTTAAAAAAGTTATCGAAAAAAGAATAGGTTTTACCCTCTCCCACACAATGGTATACAGTTTTGCCGTTAAATTTATCCAGTGTGGTGGTAAACGTAGCTTCGCCAGCACCAATGTAGGCACCTGCAGCATTGTAATATATTTTCATGGTTACCACTTCGCCATCTTTAAAAGCCATATTTTTTATACCACAAAACTCTCCATCGTAAGCCGGTTTAAAACTTACACAGCATAAAGCAGTAACCAATGCTCCAATTTTTACAAAGTGTAATGCCATCTATTTATCTTTTACAATTTTAATTCCTAAAATTAATACACTGCCCACAATTGCAGGCAGCACCAAATTAACTAACCATATTGCCAGTGCCGCTGTTTGTATACCCAGCGTATTGGTACTAAACAGCTGCATTATTTGCAGGCTGGCTTTTACACGTATGGGCAGCTCTAAAAAACCAATGGTGGGTGCCACCGCCATTACCAGATAAAACACCGTAATCAGCCAAAAGCTTACACTCCAGTGTATACCCACCTGCATTATTTGCAGCAGCAATACATACTGCAAAACAAACACCAGATAACGCAACGCCGATAAACCCATAAGTTGCAGCAACTGCCTGCCATTAAACTCATCCAGCACCGTAATATGCTTTACCACTTTGTTAAGTGCCGGCAACTTTTCTAATAAACGCACCAGCCAGCCCAAACGTATATAAAATAAAAAGAGCAACAATGTGCAGGCAATACTAAAGTATATCAGCACATCACCCCAAAAGTGGGGTAAAACGGGTAAAGCGTTGCTGTTGCTGTGTGAAAAAAATCTTAAAAAACACAAGCCAAGGCAGCCCATAACCATTGTAACCAGCAACTGGCTTATACTGCCTGTTATGGTAAGTGATATTGCTTTTATACGGTGTTGCGACTGTACAAACAGCATGCGGCCACCATACTCTCCAATACGGTTGGGTGTTAGCATTGTTACACTGCAGCCTGCCAGTACAGATTTAAAGGCAGTAATAAAAGAAATTTGCTGCATATGATTTACTAATAATTTCCATTTGGCAGCTTCAATACCCCAGTTAATAAACATTAAAGCAATAACCAGCACAAACTTCCAGTTTTGCCAGCTTAGTTTTATTTGCTGCCAGCGCTGTTCTAAATCGGGCTGCTGCGTTACCTGCCTGTATAAACTATACCCTATTATTACAAACAAAACAGGGCCTAAAAACCAGTTGAGTAATATTTTAATATTTTTGTTCAATACACAATGATACTTCAATTATTAATTACAAAAAACTAACAGGTGCCCAAACAACCAGTCAGCATTATTTTAGGAATTGACCCCGGCACTATTGTTATGGGTTACGGATTAATTAAAGTGGAGCAAAATAATATTGCTTTGCTGGAAATGGGTGTGTTAAAACCCGGTAAAGTAAAAGACAACTATAAAAAACTACAGCTTATTTACGAAACGGTTAGCGGTCTTATTGTAAAATATCAGCCCACCACTTTTGCTATTGAAGCACCATTTTTTGGCAAAAATGTACAAAGCATGCTGAAATTGGGAAGGGCACAGGGTGTAGCAATTGCTGCTGCTATGCAGCATGGCCTGGAGGTAACAGAATATTCACCTAAAAAAGTAAAGCAAAGTGTTACCGGCAATGGCAACGCCGATAAAGAGCAGGTAATGAAAATGCTGCAACACATTCTGGCTTTTAAAGACAGCCCTAAACACTACGATGCCACCGATGCACTGGCAGTTGCACTCTGTCATCACTTTCAAAACAAAACAGCAGCGCCTGCGGCAGAAAAAAAACTGAAAGGATGGGATGCATTTATTGCACAAAACCCGGCGAGGGTGAAGAAGAAGTAGTTTGTGGTTTGTTGTTGGTGGTTTGTAGTTAAGTAACGGATACGAGGCAAAGGTATAGTTGATTGCAACAACATTTAATTAACATAATCCAGTGGCATCTTTGCAAATATTAAAACCGCTGTATGCAAAACTGTTACGGTTTACATAACAACAAACTGTAAACCACAAACTATAAACTCAAAAATGGTTATCCGTTCAAAAACATTGCGGCTGGTAATATTGGTAAGCACAGTGCTTATTGCGGTTATTGTTGCCATACAGTTGTTTTGGCTGCAAAAAATTTACCGATACGAGGAAAAACAGTTTAACATTAATGTTTCTAAAAGCATACGTGCTTTGTATAAAGATATGCAGCTGGTAAATGATGTAACAGATGTGGTACAAAAAGAAATTAATAATCCCCAGCCGGATTTATACCTTTTAAAAATTGACTGCACTCCTTTTACCGACAGCCTGTGGATTAACCTTAAGGAAGAGCTGATAGATTTTGATGTGTATACCGACTGTAAAGCTGCTATTTATTACCACGATAAAAAAGCATTCAGCAACGAACATTATATTGATTTGCCTGATGCTTACGACTCTGCATCTTCAAAAGCAGTGATACCATTGCTGCAGCGTGACTATTCATACCTGTCCTTACTGTTTCCGCACAGGGGTGCTTATATTTTAAAGCAAATGTATTTTTGGATAGCAAGCGGCATTATGCTGCTGCTGGTGTTAATGGCTTTTGGCGCCAGTGTATTTTACCTGTACCGTCAAAAATTTTTAAACGAAACACAAAAAGACTTTGTAAATAATTTTACGCATGAATTTAAAACACCGCTGGCAGTAATTAAAATTGCCAGCGAAGTACTGCAGCAACCCGGCATTGCACTAAAACCCGAAAAGCTGCACAACTATGCCACAATTATTGGCGAGCAAACCACCCACCTGCAAAGCCAGGTGCAGCGCCTGCTGCAAATTGCTTATACCGACCAGACAAGCCTGGCACTGGAAAAAACTGAATTTATAATTACTGATGTGGTGAAGGAAGCTATAACAAGCCTGCAGCCATTGGTAACACAAAAAAGCGGTACTGTTACTACCAATTTTACAGAAGGCAATATTGCGGTTACTGCAGACAGATATTACATACTGCTTACACTTATTAATTTAATTGAAAATGCTGTAAAGTATGCCGCTGTACCAAACATTACTGTTACTGCATACCGTGCTGATGGAGACTGCTGCGTTGCCATTAGCGATAATGGTATTGGTATTGACGAAGCCTATCATAAAAAAATATTTAACCGCTTTTACAGAGTTACAGAAGGAGAGCTGCACAATGCAAAAGGTTTTGGGCTTGGCCTTAGCTTTGTAAAAAAAGTGGTGGATGCACACGCTGGTAAAATTGAAGTACAAAGTGAAACCGGAAAAGGGAGTACTTTTACAATGAAAATTCCCATGTAATAATTTATACAATGAGCAAAGCAAAAGTTTTACTGGCAGAAGATGATACCAACCTGGCTTTTGTAATAAAAGACAATTTGCAGGATGCAGATTTTGAAGTGGTGCATTGCACCGATGGTGAAGCCGCCTGGCAGCAGTTTCAAAAAAAAGATATTGATATTTGTTTGCTGGATATAAACATGCCCATACGGGATGGGTTTAGCCTGGCAAAAAAAATACGGCAGCAAAGTGATGTGGTGCCCATTTTATTTATTACTGCCAAAAGCCTGGAAGAAGACCGCATAAAAGGTTTTTTAACCGGGGCTGATGATTATATAACAAAACCCTTCAGCATGCAGGAGCTGCTGCTGCGTATGGAGGTGTTTTTACGCCGCACCAAAAAACTGCAGAGTGATGCTGCAGAAGAATTTACCCTGGGGCAATTAAAATTTGTTTACCACGATTTAAAAATTACCAGTGCAGAAGGCAGCACCACCCTTACACAAAAAGAAGCCGACCTGTTGAAGTTTTTTGCGCTGCACCCCAATAAAATTTTAAAGCGGGAAGAAGTGCTGCTGAATGTATGGGGAAAGGATGATTATTTTTTAGGGCGCAGTATGGATGTATTTATTACCAAAGTACGCAAGCATTTAAAAGCCGACCCTGCTATTGCACTGGAAACAATACATGGTGTGGGGTTCAGACTGGTGGTGGGCTGAGTTTACAAATATCTCAAAATAGTTTCCTGTACTCTTTTTAATTCATCTTTACTCATTTCCAATTTATCACGGGTAAAATTTAAATCATCAGCATCATTTATAGGCAGCAGGTGCAGGTGTGCATGCGGCACTTCTAACCCAACAACGCTTATGCCGCAACGGTTGCAGTCAAACGCTTTTTCAATAGCATGTGCAATAGGTTTGGCAAACAAAAGCATTTCACTTAAATAGGCGTCTTCCAAATCAAAAAATTTATCCGTTTCAACTTTTGGCACAACCAGCACATGGCCTTCCGCTAAAGGAAATATATCCAGAAAGGCAAAGAATTTTTCATTTTCTGCAATTTTATAAGATGGTATTTGCCCGGCAATTATTTTGGAGAAGATGGTCATACGGAAACTGTTTTGCCAAAATTAGTAAAATACTGCAATAGCCTCATCAGCGGCATCATCATTGTTCATTTAAAATTGTGGCCAATTAGTAGAGGTGACACCTCTTTGAAAGTGATTTAAAAGTAAAAAGCCTGTTATGAGAGGTGTCACCTCTTGCTACAGTTTTAAATGCATGGATCACCTTTTAAAAGCAGCCCAAAAAAACAAAGCCGTTAGGTATGCCCACAAAAATGTAAACACTACATGCATAACAGTCTCAAATTTTTTGCCACGCCACAATGCTGGCGAATAGACAAAAAACTGTACAATTAACCTGACTGCCCAAAATAAACCAATGCCAATTAATATAATTTTCCCCAGCCTTGTAGCAAGCAACTCATTTGCTGCAAGTAAACAAAGCAAGCCCATCAGCAGCAGTACAATCCCAATAAATAACGTATGTACTTCCATCATTTGCCTGTTTATTAAATTGAGTGGCCGCAGCTCTTCTTTCCAGTTAAAATACTTTGGAAAAAAGGCATGCATTGCAGCCAGCAGTATTAACAGCACTCCAATAATTTTAAGTTGCAGTTCCATTTTTTTCTAGTACAAATGTGGTGATGAATGGTGTGGCTTTAATTTCTTTTTTTAAAATAAGGTTTGCCTGCTTAAATGTATGCAACCATGTTTTTTTTGAGTGAAAATGAAAAAAGCCAATGGTATACGCTAAAAAATTATTGCCGTTGCGCAAATGTTCTGTTACAAATATTTGCCCCTGCGGTTGCAGCACCCGGTTTAATTCTGTAAAAAACTGTATACGCTCATTTTCATCTCTTATTTCATGGGCACTTAATATTGCAAGCACTGTTGTAAAACTGCTGCTTAAAAAAGGCAGCTTATTTGTTTGTACACTTAAAGTACCGGGATAAGGCGGATAAGCCTGCCTGGCTCTTTTAATAGATACTTCGGTATGCGTAGCCTGATTATAAAAATCGCAAACGGTTAATTGTGACTGAGGAAATTTGTTTTGCACTATTGTACTGGTTTCATCAAACCCTGCATTTATATTTAGTATTGCCGCAGCATTAACACCATTCAGCCAGCTCAACCTGTAAAGCCCCGATACATCATACACATAATATGACACCGCAAGTGACACCATTACTGTTGCAATAGCAACAATAATACCTGCGGTTAATAAATCTGCAAAAGGCATTTTATTTTTAAAAAACAAAAGTGTTGCTACAGCTATGGCAGCTATAACATAAAACTGCCAGTTAAACCGCACAATATTAAAAACTCCCTCAAATGGCTTCCGCTTTATTTCCATATTTCAATTTTACCTTTTCTCCAGTAATATGGAATGTTTTGCAGCACAAAAGCATTTGCAAGCACTGCACCGGCTATATTTAATTTCTCTAAAAACCCAAACCGGTAATTATGTACTGTTACGGGTGTCGGCTCCCAGTTTTGCCTTACGCCTTCAATAATGAGCATTTCACTTTTTTTATTATTGTATGTAAAAGTAAATGGCAGCGGCCCTGCAAACCGCCTTGCTTCTTTCCAGTCTTTAAAAGGAGATGCCGCAGGTAGTTCAGTGGATGCACCTGTTGTTTCAACTGTTACAGAAAAATCAGAATGTTGAGACTGAATAGTTCTTTTACTTTGATTAACCGACTGCTTTATATCTGTTGTAGTATAATTATAGTGCGTAAAAATATTACCCATCAGCGTCATCATTCTTTTATCAGTTTCTGATTTAATGATGTACAATCCTCTTAATCTTTTACCAGCCTTGTTTGTATAACGTACAAAAATTCGGTAGCCAATTAAAAAAAAATCATTACCCATAAATTTTGGAAAACCTTTTGGGCGCAGCCCGGTTGTTTGCACCATGGCAACAGCAATAAAAGCCCATGTATCATCAAAGGTATCTAACTCTAAATGCGGCGGCAGTAATGGCTGCAATTGCTGCTTTTGTACAGCAAAGGTTAACACCAGCGATGAATTAAAATAGGCTTCAACAGCAAAAGGATGATTTTTTAAAAAACTCATTGCTTGGTATGTAATGTTACTTTTGGGTTTAAAACAAACTGGTTGTACCAAATTATTGCAAC